>JAFECN010000208.1 GCA_018242145.1 Pseudomonadota bacterium | reverse complement strand
CATCGGTTCTTGATAATTGACCGCCCGTTCGGTTCATTATTAGCGACGCCGCGGCCGGAAGGAAACGGCCATGTCCGCAAGCCTGCGGAAGAACGCGAAACGTGCAAACGCCGCCGCGCCGGATTGGCGCGCGGTCGCGTATCATCTGCAGGTTTCGCGGGCTCTCGACGAGCTGGAAGAGAAGACGCTCATTCCAGCGCGCAAGATCTTCTATCAGTTCTCCGCGCGCGGTCATGACATGGCGCAGATCCTTCTCGGACTGAAGCTGACGCACAAGGACGATGCGATCTGCGGCTATTACCGCTCGCGTCCCATTCTGCTGGCGCTGGGTGTCGATCCGGCGGATGCGCTCGGCTCCTCGATGGCGCGCGCCGGTGGCTACTCGGACGGCCGCGATATCGGCGCGGTGTTCAACTATCCGAACCGGCACGGCGCGAGCGCGCTGCCCATGTGCGGCGGCGTCGGCGCGCAATACACCCCCACCGCCGGATGGGCGCAGGCGCTGGAATACCGCGCGAAGGTCTTGAAAGAGAAAGACTGTGGCGACGCCATCGCCGTGGCGCTGGGCGGCGACGCCTCGGTGGCCACCAACGGCTTCTGGTCAGCGCTGACGATGGCGACCACTCTGAAGCTGCCGATGCTCTTCTATATAGAAGACAACGGCTACGGCATTTCGGTGCCCGGCAACCTGCAGACACCCGGCGCTAACATCGCGGCCAATCTCGCCAGCTTCAGCGGGCTGAAGGTGATCGCGGGCGACGGCACCAACCCTGAAGATGCCGCCTCTCGGATCGACGAAGCGGTGACTTTCGTGCGCGAGCAGCGCGCGCCGGTCTTGCTGCGCCTGACCGTGCCGCGCCTGGAGGGCCATTCGTTCCAGGATACACAAGCCTACAAATCCGAAGAGGTGGTGAAACTGGAATGGGCGCGCGATCCGCTGCCCAAGCTGCAGGCGCTGTTCGACGCGAAAGACTGGAAAGCCATCGCCGCCGACGCACAGGCCGCCGTCGAGACGGCGCGCGCGAATGCCGAAGCGCGGCCCGTCACCGATCCCGAACGCACAACCGAAAACGTCTTCTTCGAAGGCGAGATGCAGGAAAAGGGCGGCCAATTCAACGCGGGTTACAAAGCGCCCGCCGCCAAAGACGTCGCACAACCCGAAGGCCAGCGCATCAACATGGTCACGGCCATCCGCCGCACACTGGACCATGAGCTTGAGATCAATCCGCGCGTGCTGGTGTTCGGCGAAGATGTCGGCCCCAAGGGCGGCGTGCATGCGGTGACGCTCGGCCTGCAGGAGAAGTTCGGTGTCGCGCGCGTGTTCGACACCTCGCTGTCGGAAGAGGGCATCATCGGCCGCGCCGTGGGCATGGCGATTGCCGGGCTGATGCCGGTGCCGGAAATCCAGTTCCGCAAATATGCCGATCCCGCGATGGAACAGCTCAACGATTGCGGCACGATGCGCTGGCGCACCAACAATCGCTTCGCCGCGCCGATGGTGGTGCGCATGCCGATCGGCTTCTTCAAATGCGGCGATCCCTGGCACAGCCAGACCAACGAAGTGCAGTTCGTCCATTCGCCGGGCTGGAAGGTCGCCGTGCCGTCCAACGCCGAAGACGCGGTAGGCCTGCTGCGCGGCGCATTGCGCGGCAACGATCCGGTGATCTTCTTCGAGCATCGCGCCATGCTGGATGCGACGAGCGCGCGCCGTCCTTATCCCGGCGACGATTTCGTGCTGCCCTTCGGCAAGGCGCGCATCGTGCGCGACGGTGATGATCTCACCATCGTCACCTGGGGCGCGATGGTGGAGCGCGCAGAGCAAGCGGCGGAAGGTTCATCTGTCGAGATCATCGACCTGCGTACCCTCATGCCGTGGGATCGCGACGCGGTGCTGGTGTCGGTGAAGCGCACGCGGCGCTGCCTGATCGTGCATGAAGACCTGATGAGCGCGGGCTTCGGCGCGGAGATTGCCGCCGTCGTGGCGCAGGAATGCTTCTTCGATCTGGACGCACCGGTCTCGCGCCTCGCGATGCCGGACATTCCAAGCCCGCACAATCCGGCGCTGATGGAATGGGCGCTGCCGTCCGTCGACGGCATCCGCGCGAAGATCGAAGAACTCACCAGCCTATGACCGACATTCTCGTTCCCACCGAGCAGGAAGGCACCAAGGCCGTCGTCAAGGCGTGGCTGAAGAAGGTGGGCGACGCCGTGAAGGTGGACGATCCCATCGTCGAACTGGAAACCGACAAGGTCGCCGTGGAAGTCGCCGCCACATCGGCGGGCGTGTTGACGGAGATCCTCGTCGAAGACGGCGCGGAAGTGGAGCCCGGCACGGTGCTGGGCCGCATCACCGCTGGCAGTGCGGCGGAAGAAACCGCGAAAGCGATGGCGCAAGGCGCTGGTATCGCCGCGCCGAAAGCCGCCACGCCGCGGGCCGCTTCCGCGAGCGATCAACTGCCGCCCGGCATCCGCAAGATGCTGGCGGACAACGGACTCGACGCGCGCGACGTGCCGTTCGGCGGCGCGCGGCTGACGCGCGAGGACATTCAGGCCGAACTGGATCGCCGCGCGAAAGCGCCGGCCGTGGGCGTGAAGCGGGTGCCGCACGACTCCATGCGCAAGCGTATCGCCGAACACCTCGCCCATTCCGTCCAGACGGCGCCGCATGTCACCGCCGTGTTCGAGGCCGATTTCAGCGCTATCACCGCCCATCGCGCCGCGCACAAGGACGCCTTCGCGAAAGACGGCGCGAACCTCACCTTCACCGCCTATTTCGTCGCCGCCTGCGTGGCCGCGATGAGTGCCGCGCCCGCCGTGAACGGCCGCTGGTATGACGACCGCATCGACATCTATGACGACATCAACATCGGCATCGGCACCGCGCTGGGCGAGAAGGGCCTGATCGTGCCGGTGATCCACCGTGCGCAAACGCTATCGCTGCTCGACATCGCCAAGCGCCTGACCGGGATGACCGAGAAGGCCCGCACCGGAAAGCTGAGCCAGGACGATGTGCGCGGCGGCACCTTCTCCATCTCCAATCACGGCGTGTCCGGTTCGCTGGTGGCCGCGCCCATCATCATCAACCAGCCGCAATCGGCGATTTTGGGCGTCGGCAAGCTGGAGAAGCGCGCCGTGGTGCGCGACGATGCGATCGTCATCCGCCCGATGGCCTATGTGACCCTGACCATCGACCACCGCGTGATCGACGCCTTCCAGACCAACGCCTGGCTGACGAAATTCGTCGAGACGCTGGAGAACTGGGCTGTGGGTGCTTAGGTCATAATTAGCAACCCATTTTGTCATCGCCCGCTTTATGCGGGCGATCCAATTTTTTTATTCGAAGAAAATGGGTTGCCCGGACAAGCCGGGCAATGACAAAGATTTGAGGATTCAAATCTAAATAATCACGCTCTACACCGCGTTCATCGTCAGCAGCTCATACGTCGCCGCCGTCTCGCCGTTCTGGTTGGTGACGATCACCTGCCAGCGCACTTCGCCCATTTCGGGGTTGCGCAGCGATTTGGATTTCGCGGTGAGCTGCACCGTGATCGCGTCGCCCGGCTTCACCGGCTTGGTGAAGCGCAGATTGTCCAGCCCGTAATTGGCCAGCACCGGCCCCGGCGGCGGATCGACAAACAATCCCGCCGCGAAGGAGAGCAGCAGATAGCCATGCGCCACCCGCCCGCCGAACAGCGGGTTCGCTTTCGCCGCGTCTTCGTCCATGTGGGCGTAGAACGTGTCGCCGGTGAAATGGGCGAAATGCTCGATATCCTCCAGCGTGATGGTGCGCGGCTGGGTGATCAGCGTCTTGCCGAGTTCCAGTTCGTTGAAGCGCAGCCGGAAAGGATGCGGACCTTCGCGCATTTCCGGGCTCCCGCGCATCCATTCCCGCGTCACGCCGGTCAGCATGCGCGGGCTTCCCTGAAGCGCGGTGCGCTGCATGTAGTGATACACGCCGTGCAGGCCGCCCATCTCTTCGCCGCCGCCCGCGCGGCCGGGGCCGCCGTGGATCAGCGCCGGAAGCGGCGAGCCATGCCCCGTGGATTCTTTCGCGCAATCGCGATCCAGAATGAACAGCCGCCCGTGGAACGCGCCCGATCCGGTGAGCACATCGCGCGCCACCTTGGGGTCATATGTATAAAGCGACATCACCAGCGAGCCTTGCCCGCGGTTCACCAGCGCGATGGCGTCGTTGATGTCCCTGTAGGGCATCAGCGTGGCGACAGGGCCGAACGCTTCGGTGTCATGGATGCGCTGTGCCTTCACCGGGTCGTCACACCGCAGCAGAACCGGCGACAGGAACGCGCCTTTGCTCTCCGCCGCGTCCGGATCGCCGAAGACGATGCGCGCCTCTTTGGACAATATGGCGATCTTCTCGCGCACATCGTTGCGCTGCGCGGTGGAAACGAGCGCCCCCATCTGGGTCTTCTCGTCGCGCGGATCGCCGACAACGATCTTGCCCAGCGCGTCTTTCAGCGCCGCTTCCACGGCGTCCATCTGGGCTGCGGGCACCAGCGCGCGGCGGATGGCGGTGCATTTCTGGCCCGCTTTCACTGTCATCTCGCGCACGACCTCTTTCACGAAGAGATCGAATTCCGGCGTGCCTTGCGTTGTATCCGGTCCCAGCACTGCGGCGTTCAGCGAGTCCCGCTCGGCGATGAAGCGCACGCTCTCGCGTGCAATGACCGGATGGCGCTGCAGTTTCTGCGCCGTGTCGGCAGAGCCGGTGAAGGACACGACATCCTGTCCGGTCAGATGATCGAACAGATCGCCCGTTGGCCCGATAATCAGTTGCAGCGTGCCCTTCGGCAGCACATTGGCTTCGATCAGGATACGGAACGCCGCTTCGGCGAGATAGGCCGTCGCCGTCGCGGGTTTCACGATGGCGGGCATTCCGGCGAGCAAGGTGGGGCCAAGCTTTTCCAGCATCCCCCAGACGGGGAAGTTGAACGCATTGATATGCACCGCCACGCCCTGGCGCGAGGTCAGCACATGCTGGCCCATGAACGTGCCGCGCTTGGACAAGCCTTCCGGCGCGCCCTCCACGATGAGGATGTCGTTGGGCAGTTCGCGGCGGCCTTTGGACGAATAGGCGAGCAACGTGCCCGCGCCGCCCTCGATGTCGATCCAGCCATCGGCTTTGGTCGCGCCGCTGTCGAAGGAGAGTTCATACAGCGCATCCTTCTTCGCCATGATCGCATCGCCCAGCGCCTTCAGCATCTTGGCGCGCTGGTGGAAGGTCATCTTGCGCAGGGCAGGGCCACCCGCATTCCGCGCATGATCCAGTACCGCTTTGAAATCGCGTACGGTCGTTCCGGTTTCGGCCACCGTCTCGCCCGTCACCGCCGATGCGATGGGCGCCAGCGCGCCTTCCGGCGCGATCCATTGGTCCGCGACGTAGCTCTGCAGTTTCATGGAATGCTCCTGACGGCCTATTGGCCTTTGAACTTGGGCACGCGCTTTTCGCCGAAGGCGGCGACGCCTTCCTTGTAATCCTGCGAACGGCCCAACTCGCGCTGCAGATCGCGTTCCAGATCGAGCTGAGTGTTGAGTTCGTTGCGCCAGCCGCGCTGCATCGCGCTTTTGATCGCGGCGAGGCCTTTCGTCGGTCCCATCGCCAGCTTTGCAACCAGCTTGTCGGATTCTACTTTCAGTTCCGCGTCATCCACCGCGCGCCAGATGATGCCCCATTGCTCCGCTTTCTCGGCGGGCAACGCTTCGCCGGTAAGCGCGAGGCCCAATGCGCGCGCGTGCCCGGCGAGGCGCGGCAGAATCCATGTGCCGCCGGAGTCGGGAACCAGTCCAATGTTGGAGAAGCTCTGGATGAACTTCGCGCTCTTCGCGGCCAGAACGATGTCGCAGGCGAAGGCGATGTTCGCGCCCGCGCCCGCCGCCACGCCGTTCACGGCGCAAACCACGGGCTTGGGCAATCCCATGATGCGCTTGATCAGCGGGTTGTAGCGGTTCTCCAGCGACTCGCCGAGGTCCACGCCTTCGCCGCCCGGCGCCACCGCGCGATCCGACAGATCCTGTCCCGCGCAGAAGCCGCGTCCCGCGCCGGTCAGCAGCAACGCGCGGATGCTGGCATCGTTCTCGACTTTGGAAAGTGCATCGGCGACTTCGCCATGCATCTGCACCGTGAAGGAATTGAGCCGGTCAGGCCGGTTCAGCGTCAGCGTCGCCGCGCCATCCGCCACATCGAACAGAATGGTTTCGTAAGCCACAGCCACCTCCCAATATGTTCGCGGGCTGGCCCCGCCGTTGCCGATAGGCTTAAAATAGAACGCCCATACGGTCAATTTTTGGCGGTCAATTTTGCGAGGAACAATGAGCGCCGCAGACGAACTTGCCCGCAAGATCGCCGATCATCTTCGCATCGGCGAAGGCACCGGCGCGGCGTGGAACATCGAAATCGAAGAGGCGCGCGAAGGCTATGCCCGCATCGCGATGGTGGTGCGCGCGGACATGCTCAACGGCCATCGCACATGCCACGGCGGCATGATCTTTTCGCTGGCGGATACGGCGTTCGCCTATGCCTGCAATTCGCGCAATGTGGAGACGGTGGCGCAGAACGCGACCATCGCGTTCCTCGCGCCGGGGCGGGAAGGCGACCGGCTGGTGGCCGAATGCCGGGAACAGGCGCTGACCGGCCGCTCCGGCGTCTATGCCGCGACGGTGACCAACCAGAAAGGCGAGAAAATCGCGGTATTCCAGGGCCTTTCCCGCTCCATCGGCGGGGCGGTGCTCAAGGGCGATTAATTGACCGTCCGGTCGGTTTATTATAGAATTAGAACAATTCGCGAGGACGCGCGCATGTACACCACCGAACTCAAGGACAAGAACCAGGCGCCGCAGTCCGCCGCCGTGGTGGAAGATCCGGCGCGGCTCGAAGCGTTCGAGGCGCGCGTCGCCGCCGATGATTTCATCGAGCCGAAAGACTGGATGCCAGAGGCCTATCGCAAGACGCTGGTGCGCCAGATTTCGCAGCACGCGCATTCGGAAATCGTCGGCATGCTGCCGGAAGGAAACTGGATCACGCGCGCGCCGAACCTGCGCCGCAAGGCGATCCTGCTCGCCAAGGTGCAGGACGAAGGCGGCCACGGGCTTTATCTCTATGCGGCGGCGGAAACGCTCGGCACATCGCGCGAAGAGATGATCGACGCGCTGCATTCGGGCCGCGCGAAATATTCCACGATCTTCAACTATCCCACGCTGACATGGGCCGACATCGGCGCCATCGGCTGGCTGGTGGATGGCGCGGCGATCATGAATCAGGTGCCGCTGCAGCGCACGTCCTACGGGCCTTATGCGCGCGCGATGGTGCGCATCTGCAAGGAAGAAAGTTTCCACCAGCGCCAAGGCTACGAGATCATGACCGCGCTGGCGGCCGGCACGGACGCGCAGAAGCGCATGGCGCAGGATGCGCTGAACCGCTGGTGGTGGCCGTCGATCATGATGTTCGGCCCGCCGGACGAGAATTCGCCCAACACCGCGCAATCCATCCGCTGGCGCATCAAGCGCGAGACGAATGACGAACTGCGCCAGAAATTCATCGACGTGACGGTGCCGCAGGCCGAAGCCATCGGCCTCACCGTGCCGGACCCCGATCTGACATGGAACGAGGCGCGCGGCTCCTACGATTACGGCGCCATCGACTGGGACGAGTTCTACGCCGTGGTGCGCGGCGAAGGCCCGGTGGCGAAGGAGCGCATGCAGGCGCGGGTGAAAGCGTGGGAAGAGGGCGCCTGGGTGCGCGAAGCCGCGGCGGCGCATGCGGCGAAACATCAAGCGCGTGAGGCGGCGGAGTAAGCATGACGAAGAACTGGCCACTTTGGGAAGTCTTCATTCGCGCCAAGAATGGCCTGTCGCATCGCCACGCGGGCAGCGTGCATGCGGCGGATGCCAAGATGGCGCTGGAGGCCGCGCGCGATACTTATACGCGGCGCATGGAAGGCGTGAGCCTGTGGGTGGTGCCGAGCGCCGCCATCGTCGCCAGCGATCCGGGCGATGCGGCGGAGTTGTTCGAGCCCGCCGCCGACAAGGTCTATCGCCATCCGACGTTCTATGTGATCCCCGAAGGGGTCAAAAACATATGAGTGCTTTTCAATATATGAGCCTTTTTCCCTCAACCCCAAAACCGTCATGGCCGGGCTTGTCCCGGCCACCCATGATCTCCCTGCATGACGGCGCGTATGGGTGGCCGCCACGAGGGCGGCCATGACGAAGTTGGTTGGAGTGAAAGAGAACTTGCTCTTCGATTATGCCTGCCGCCTCGGTGATGACAGCCTGATCCTCGGTCAGCGACTGTCCGAGTGGTGCGGCCATGCGCCGATGCTGGAGGTGGATCTGTCGCTCGCCAATGTCGGGCTCGATCTCATCGGGCAGGCGACGCATTTTCTCGCGCTGGCGGGCGAAGCGGAAGGCAAGGGCCGCGATGCCGACGCGCTGGCGTTCCGGCGTGACGTTCTCGACTTCAGGAATTGCCTGCTGGTCGAGCAGCCCAACGGCGATTTCGCGCAGACCATCGCGCGGCAATTCCTGTTCTCCAACTGGCAGGAATTGCTGTTCCGCGAACTCGGCACATCTACCAATCTCGCGATCGCCGCCATCGCGCAGAAGGCGGTGAAGGAAGTCGCCTATCACGCGCGCCTCGCCAATGAATGGATGGTGCGTCTGGGCGACGGCACGGCGGAAAGTCATGCGCGCCTCGCGAGCGGTCTCGACTGGATGTGGCGCTTCTCGGACGAGTTGTTCGAGGTCGATGCCGCCATCGAACCGCTGATCGCCAGCGGCGTTGCCTGCGACATACGCAAGCTGCGGCCCGAATGGGATGGGATCGTCGCCCGCGTGCTGCGCGACGCGACGCTGGATCTGCCCAAGCCGCGCCGCGCCACGGTGGGCGGGCGCAGCGGGCATCATTCCGAACATCTGGGCCATTTGCTGACCGAGATGCAGTTCCTGCAACGCGCCTATCCGGATGCGAAATGGTAGTCGCCGCGCGCACCGCTTCGTCCTTCAAGGATCGCGTGCTGGAGATTCTCTCCTACGTTCCCGATCCGGAGATTCCCTGCGTGTCGGTGGTCGATCTGGGCATCGTGCGCGATGTGCGCGATGATGCCGTCATCATCACGCCGACTTACACAGGCTGTCCCGCCACGCTCGCCATCGAAGCCGATATCCGCGCCGTGCTGGACAAGGCCGGGCTTTCCGCGCTGAAGATCGAAACCGTGCTGACGCCGCCCTGGTCCACCGACTGGATCAGCGCCGAAGGTCGCGAGAAGCTGCGCGCCTATGGCATCGCCCCGCCGCTGAGAACCGCACCGCAATGCCCGCGCTGCGGCTCCGCGCACACCGAAGAACTCAGCCGCTTCGGCTCCACGCCCTGCAAATCGCTGCATCGGTGTCTCGATTGCCGCGAACCGTTCGACCGGTTCAAATGCCATTGAAACACCAAAGCTGTCATGGCCCACAAAAGCGGGCCACCCAGTTGGGTTCTGCACAATGCTGCTGGGTTCGCGAGATCAAAACGATGCCTGCCGGATTTCGTGGGGTTTCACCTGGGTGGCCCGCTTTTGCGGGCCATGACAAGTGGGGTGGATGAAAGAGTCATGTCCGTCAACGAGCGTTTCCATCGCCTGAAGATTTCCGAAGTCCGCCGCGAAACGCCGGATGCGGTTTCCATTCGCTTCGAGATTCCGGCGGAGCTGAAAAGCGCCTTCGCCTTCAAGGCCGGGCAGCACCTTACCCTGCGCACCGAAATGAACGGCGAGGATTTGCGCCGCAACTATTCGGTCTGCGTGGCGCCGCACGAAAACGAAATCCGCATCGCGGTGAAGCAGACGCCGGGCGGCCGCTTCTCCGGCTGGGCGAACACGGCCTTGCAGGCGGGCCATACCATCGAAGTCCTGCCGCCGATGGGCCGCTTCGTGGTGCCGGTGACCGACAGCGCCGAACCTTACTATGTCGCGCTGGCGGGCGGCTCGGGCATCACGCCGGTGCTCTCGATCCTGAAAACCGTGCTGGCGGAAAATCCGCGTGCGCATTTCACGCTGCTCTACGGCAATCGCGACAGCGCTTCGATCATGTTCCTGGAAGAACTGGCGGGCCTGAAGAACCGCTATCTCGACCGGCTGGAAATTTATCACTTCCTCGAAAACGAGGCCGAAGAGATCGAACTCTTCAACGGCCGCCTCGACCGCGCCAAGCTCGACGAAGTTTTCTCGACGCTCGTTGCCGTGAAGGCCGCGGACGCTTTCTTCATCTGCGGCCCCGGCCCGATGATGGATGCGGCGGAGTCCGCGCTCCTCGCGCGCGCCATCGCGCCGGAGCGCATCTTCATCGAGCGCTTCACCACCGGCGCCATCTCTGCCGAGCAACTCGCGCGCGACGAAGCGCTGCAGCAGAAGGCGCAAGGCACGCAGATCACCGTCACGCTGGACGGCCGCCGCTCCAAAATCAGCTTCAACGCCGAGAAGGGCAACATCCTCGAAAGCGTGCAGGCGGCGGGCTTGCCCGCGCCCTATGCCTGCAAGGGCGGTGTCTGCTCCACCTGCCGCGCCAAGGTGCTGTCCGGCACCGTCGCCATGAAGAAGAATTACGGCCTCACCGATGAGGAAGTCGCGCAGGGCTATGTCCTCACCTGCCAGTCCGTGCCTACCAGCGACGACGTTGCGCTGAGCTACGACGCCTGAGCCTCATCTTCGCGTGATCGCGGCGCAGAGTCCGCCATTTCATGCTAGCCTCCGGCGAAAGCGTCGCCGGAGATGCGCATGGCCTTGAACCTTTCCCGCCGCGGTTTCCTGGCGACGGCCTCTTGTTTCGCCGCCGCGCCGTTCGCGCAGGCCGGGCCCACTAATCTGCTCACCATCCCGGTCATGCTCGAAGGAAAGGGGCCGTTCCGCTTCGTGGTGGACAGCGGCGCGGAACGCACCGTGCTGGCGGACGATCTGGCCGTATCGCTCGGCCTTGCGAAAACAGGCCGCGCCTCCGTTGTCGGCATCGTGCGCGAAATCCCCGCCGATACCGTCGCGTTGTCCCGGCTCGAAGCGGGAAGCATTGCCGCGCGCGATCTGCGCCTGCCGGTGCTTCCGCGCGCATGGCTGCAGGCCGACGGGTATCTTGGCCTCGACGTGATTGACAATCACCGCGTCACGTTCGACTTTCGCCGCAACACCCTCGAACTGAACGATCCGGTCCTGAGTTTTTTCGCGGGCTATGCGCGCCCCGATGAATCGGTGCTCTCCGCCGCCGGCCAAAGCGGCAAGCTGCGCACCGCCGATTGCACCGTGGACGGCGTCGCGGCCAGGGCCTTTCTGGATACCGGCGCGGAGGTCTCCGTCGGCAATTCGCCGCTTTACAAAATTCTTGCAGAGCAGGGCGCGCAATTCCGCCCGGCCGCGCCCATGATGCTCACCGGCATCACCGGCGGCAGCCTTCCGGCGCGCGCGCTTTCCATCGCCCGGGCGCGGCTCGGCGGTTTCGATCTCAGCACGGACGGTCTGGCCATTGCCGATCTTCCCATTTTCGAACGCTGGGGGCTGAACGATACGCCCGCGCTGTTCGTGGGCATGGATTTCCTGCGCCGCTTCTCGCGCGTGTCGATCGATTACGGGCGCAAGCAATACCGGCTGGAACTGGCGAGCCGCGATTCCCGCATCGCCGCGCGAACCTGAACGCGGCAATACCAATTTTGCCGCGCGAAAGGGAACATCGCGGCGCGCCGAAGCTTGGTACATTGACCCCTTGCGGATCGCGGGGCAGGTTCCGTTGCACGCAGCCCCCGCGCGGATTCACCCGATTCACGTCATGGATATGACCACCCTCAATTTCGTTCTCTTCGGCGCCACCGGCGATCTTTCCAAGCGGATGCTTCTGCCGTCGCTTTATTATTTGGATCGTGACGGGTTACTGCCGGAAAAGCTCACCATCGTTGGCGCCGCGCGATCGGCGCTCAGCCATGAAGATTTCATCGCGCTCACCCGAAAGGTGCTGGAGGAGCGCAGGGAAGACATCGAAGAGGATGTGTGGAAGCGTTTCTCCGCGCGGCTGCATTATTCGCCGGTGGATGCGGGCGCAGCCTCCGGTTTCGAGGCGCTGGGGGCGCTTCTGGACGAGATCAATCCCGGCGCAGCAAATGTCTTCTATCTCTCGCTGTCGCCGGATCATTACGCCACGGTGTGCAACGGCCTGAAGGCGGCGGACCTCGCCACGCCGGGCAGCCGCATCATCGTGGAAAAGCCCATCGGGCACGATCTGGAAAGCTGCCGCGCCATCAATGCCGCGCTGCTCTCGGCGTTCAGCGAAGACCGCATCTTCCGCATCGATCATTATCTCGGCAAGGAGACGGTGCAGAATCTTCTGGCGCTGCGCTTCGCCAACATCCTGTTCGAGCCGCTCTGGAACAAGGCGCATATCGACCATGTCGAGATCACCGTATTCGAAACGGTCGGCGTGGAAGGCCGCTGGGGCTATTACGACCAATATGGCGCGCTGCGCGACATGGTGCAGAACCATGTGCTGCAGCTTCTCTGCCTCGTCGCGCTGGAGCCGCCCGCCAAACTCGATCCGGATGCGGTGCGCGACGAGAAGGTGAAGGTGCTGCGCTCGCTCAAACCCATCACCGGCCGCGATGTGATGGCCCGCACCGTGCGCGGGCAATATGCGGACGGCACGGTGGAGGGCAAGGACGTTCCCGGCTATG
>JAFECN010000207.1 GCA_018242145.1 Pseudomonadota bacterium | reverse complement strand
TAGTGATAATAACCGCCGCCATTCGCGCAGGACCCCATCGAGATCACATAGCGCGGCTCCGGCATCTGGTCGTAAACCTTGCGCAGCGCGGGCGCCATCTTGTTCACGAGCGTTCCAGCCACGATCATCACATCCGCCTGGCGCGGCGAGGCGCGCGGCGCGAAGCCGAAGCGCTCCAGATCGTAGCGCGGCATGGACGCCTGCATCATCTCGACCGCGCAGCAGGCAAGGCCGAACGTCATCCACATCAGCGAGCCGGTACGCGCCCAGTTGACGAGCGCATCGGCGGAGGCGACGAGAAAGCCCTTCTCGTGCATCTCCGCCTGCATCTGCTTGAAATAGGGATCGTTGTCGGTAATCCGCGAGCTACCGCCCTCGACACCGGCGCGCGCGCCCTGCCCTGCGGGAAGAATCACTCCCATTCGAGCGCACCTTTCTTCCACTCATAGATAAAGCCGACCGTCAGCACGCCCAGGAACACCATCATCGACCAGAAGGCGAAAGCCCCCGTCTTGGTCAGCGTGATGGCCCATGGAAAGAGGAAGGCCACTTCGAGGTCGAAGATGATGAAGAGCAGCGACACCAGATAGAAGCGCACGTCGAACTTCATGCGCGCATCGCCGAAAGCGGGGAAGCCGCACTCATAGGCGGAGAGTTTTTCCGGGTCGGGCTTGGACGGCGCGATGACGAAGGGAACCAGCAGCAGAGCGAGGCTGACGGCCCCCGCGATCCCGATAAAAAGGAGGATCGGCAGATATTCGATCAGCAGGCCTTCCATGAACGCGGTCCTGACTGGTTTCACCGCCGCGCGGGCACGCCGTTTGCGCGGCAAAACCGATAGATTTCGCGGGTGCGATAACAGACTTTAACGCCCGCTGGCAACGCGGGGTTTAGAGCAAGATTCGCGGCGCGAAAACAGGATTTTTCCGCGGCTTTCCGCGCTTTAGTTGCGAGTCATTCGCGACAGGATGTGATGATTTCATCGAGGAGAAAATGGCGGGAGCGACGGGGCTCGAACCCGCGACCTACGGCGTGACAGGCCGTCACTCTAACCAACTGAGCTACGCCCCCGCGGGCGCTCGCAGGCGAACCCGCGAAGGAGCGCCGATGTAGGGCCACGCCCCACCCAAGTCAAGCCGCGAAAACTGTTGCACTAATCGTTCGGACCGGGACCCTGCGGCGAACCTCCGCCGTGACGGCCCGGTGGATGTTTTTCCGACCGATCGCCATTGTCCTTCGGCTTCGCCGGAAGCCAGGGATGCAGTTCCTGCCACGTCAATACGTTGCTGTTGTCGCGATCCAGAGCCTGAAACAGCGAGCGCGGCGTATTGGCGAAGGTATCGAAATCGATGCAGCCGCGGCCCGTGAAATCCACCAGCGGCGATGCGGTGGACCGATCCGCCGCCAGACGCTCTTCATTGATGGCGCGGGTTTCATCGGCATTGAGACAGCCCGTGCGGTCCTTGTCGGCGGCATCGAAATCCCTTCGCAACCCCGCCTCCATCTGGGCATGGGTGAGACTGCCGTCTGTGTTGGTCACATATTTTTCGAGCATCAGCGTCGCCGGATGCCACGGTGCCTCGGGCGGCTTGCGCGGATGATCGTCGCCGGCACAGGCGGAGAGCGCCAATGCAGCAAGGCCCAGCAAGATCGGCAGCTTCTTCATAGGTCGACTTCGCCAGCCGCGCGCGCCGACGTCAATGCGCGGGGTTGTAATGCAGGCCACTATTTTAGGCGCTTATTGGCAAACGCGCGCCCCGAAGCCGTCTTAAGATAACGCTCGAAATCGACGGCGGCTTTTTCTCGGGAAAAAGCGAAATAACTAACGATCTTCCAAGGACGATATTTTGAGGTGTGCGGTGATCCGCCGGAGTTATGTTTCCCGAGCCGCTCGCGAAGGTCATCGGCCAAACCAATATAACTTTGCGTTGGATCGGCGATGCTCTCGAGCAAATAAACGTATTTCATGCGCGCATTTGGAGCCCGTCTTCGCTAAAGCTTCGACGGGCAACCTCCGCTTCAGCTCGCAATAGAGCGTAATGCAAGTCTGTCAGGACAAGAAGACTGGCTTGCCGGTCGTAGCTCGCGGCAACCGGCCCAGGCTTCGCCCTTTGGGCTACGCCGGGCAGTCTTCGCTCCGCTTCGCGAGCGAAGACTGGTGGGCGGTGACGGGCTCGAACCGCCGACCCTATCGGTGTAAACGATATGCTCTACCAACTGAGCTAACCGCCCTTGAGGGGCGGCTTATAGAGCGGCTTCCCTGCCCGCTCAATCCGAGCCCAAAACGAAGCGGTTCCCCTCGGAATCTTTCATGATCACGTAGCTGCCCCAGGGCTGCTTTTCCGGCGGACTTTCGAATTCCACACCGCGCTCCGATAGCTGGCGATAGGTGGCCTCCACATCGTCGCAGGCGATGGAGCAGTTCATCCGCGTCCCGATGCGGCCTTCCTCGCCGTCCATCGTGAACAGCACCCAGCGGGTTTCCGCCTTGCCGATGCGCAGCTCGATCCAGCGCTTGCCGGGGCCCATCTCCTGGTCGGTGGCGACCTTGAAACCGAGCTTCTCGGTATAAAACCTGAGCGCACGCGCCTGATCGGCGACAGGGATACTGATGAATTTCAGATACGTGATCATGCGAGCCTCCTGAGCGCAGGCATTTTCGGACCGCAGCCCTTGCGCGCTCAAGCATCCCATCGCCTACTATAGCAATGGTTCGCAAAGCTCCTGTCCTGGACAACTATGTCATCGAAACGCTCATGCCCGATCTCATCGGGCACGACCGTGCACCATCGGCTTTCATCGTTTTCGTGAAACTGTGGCACGACGCCGGCGGACCGGGGCGGCAGATCGAAGTGAGTCTGTCTACGCTGGCCGTGGAAACCGGCCTGTCGAAATCGTCGGTACAGGCCGCGTTGCGCCGGTTACGCAAACGCGGTTTCGTCGCCACGAAACATGCCTCGCCGACGGCCATCCCGGTCCACACCGTTCAGGCCGTCTGGCGCTGAACAGCTGTGATTACTAGTTCAGCGAATCCTTGAGCTGCTTGCCGGGGCGGAAGCGCGGCTGCTTGGACGGCTTGATGGTGATCTCTTCGCCGGTCTGCGGGTTGCGGCCCTTGCCGCCCTTGCGCTCCGCAACCACAAATACGCCAAAGCCGGTGACGCGGACTTCATCGCCGGCCTTCAGGGCTTCGGTGATGAGATCGAAGACGCCGTCCACGGCCTTGGCCGACGTATTCTTGTCGAGGCCGGAATGGTCGGAAAGTTTCTGGATCAGATCGTTCTTGTTCACGACGGCCTCCCGTGTTCGGCGAATCCCGAGTTTCAGGGACTTTAGGGCGGGTTCTGCTCCGCCGCCAACCCCAAAAACCCATGATTTGCTAGGTTTTCGGGGACTAACGGGCGGCCCGCCTTCCCGCTCCCCATAAAAGAAAAGCCCTATAGATCGTTGATCCATAAGGCTTTTCGGCGTCCGGCTACACAGCAGGCCGGGAACCTTGGCTTTATTTCACGCCACCCCACGGCACCTTCGCCCCTGCCTCCCCGGTTTCCATGCGGGAACCGGATCTGTGCCATCGCCGGCCACCGATCCCGCGCGGGCCGCCCGCAAGCTGGCGCCCTTACCTGTCTGTTCTTGCGATGAAGCTAGGTCGTCAAAGCACTGCTCCCACCAAACCCGAAAGAACAAATAAAGAACATAAAGACAGACTTCAAGTCCTATCCAAAAATAATTCATCCTATAAAAATATATCTCGATATATCTTGATTTCCGATATATCGCGATCTATATCGCTTTGCATGAAGCACAGACATGGCGAACGGGACCGCCACGAAGATCCCGAACATCACGGCCGCTGGCATCGCCGCGGTCACGGCAACCATCATCATCACGGGCGCGGACGCCACGGGCGGCTGTTCGACTATGGCGAGTTGCGGCTTCTTATTCTGGCGATGATCGCCGAAGAGCCGCGCCACGGTTACGAGCTGATCAAGCAGATCGAGGAACGCTTCGGCGGCAGCTACAGCCCCAGCCCCGGCGTGATCTACCCCACGCTCTCCTGGCTGGAAGACAGCGGCTATGCGGCGAGCGCCACGAACGAGAGCGGCCGCAAGAGCTACACCATCACCGAAGACGGAACGGCGTTCCTTTCCGCCAACCGCGAAGCGGCGGACGAGCTTCTTTCGCGCGCCACCGGCGAAGGCCGGGGCGAAGTGCCCTCCTCCGTGATCCGCGCCTTCGAGAACCTGAAAGTCGCGATGCGGTTGCGCATGCGCAAAGGCGGCGTCAATCAGGAGGTCGCCGACAAAATCTCCACCGCGCTGGATGCGGCGGCGCAAACGGTGGAGCGCAGTTAGAGCCGCAACGAATTGGCGGACGCTGAAATCGGGACGATGTCGGTGAAGACGAAGCCCTCGCGCTCCACCGTTTCACCGACGGTAACAGCAATCGGCGCGGCGAACATCGGCCCGGCGATCACGGCGGTATGAAACTCTCCGTTCTCCCCGCAGGGATCGATGCCCGCGGGCAGATCGCGCAGGAAGGATTGATCGAAAATGCGTCCGGCAAAATTCCGGGGCAGCTTGCGCGGATCGAGGCAGGTGACATGCGCGACAAGTCCGCTCGCCACCATGTCGCGCGCAAGCTGCGCGGTATCGCGCTGCCAGAGCGGAAATATCGCCTCCATTCCGGCAGCCGCCAGCTTCTCGACACGATAGGCACGGATGTCTTCAAGGAACAGATCGCCGAAAATGATATGCCGGATGCCTCGCGCCTTGATGGCCGCGCAGGCGTCGTCCATCCGCGCTTCGTAGATTTCGTTCGGGCACGGGCTGGGAATCGGCACCTTGATCGCCGGCACGCCGAGCGCGGCGATCTGCTTGTCCAGAAGCGCGTTGCGAACGCCGTGCATGGCGACGCGGTCATAAGCTTCGTTGATCGTTGTGAGAACCCCGGCGATCTCAAAGCCCCCACGGCGCGCTTCGTGAAATGCAAACGCGCTGTCTTTGCCGGAACTCCACGAAACGAACACTTTCATCGAACACTCCAAATGCGGAAATGGACGTTCCCGGAAATCGCAACGATACCGCACGCGCACCTCACCCAACAAAAAGCCCGGAGATTTCTCTCCGGGCTTTTGTCTTTGTCGTGGAACGCCGTTTAGTGCGTGACCACCGCGCCGGGTTCGGGCTTGGCGGCGGGCGGCGGGGTGACCGTTTCCGGCTCGACCCAGTCGATGGCTTCGGGCTGGCGCACCAGCGCCACCTTCAGCACATCTTCCACCGTCTTCACCGGCACGATCTTCATGCCGCTTTTCACGTTGTCCGGAATGTCGGCCAGATCCTTCTCGTTGTCCGCGGGGATCAGCACCGTGGTGATGCCGGCCCGGAGCGCCGCGAGAAGTTTCTCCTTCAATCCGCCGATCGGCAGCGCGCGGCCGCGCAAGGTAACCTCGCCCGTCATCGCCACATCGCAGCGCACCGGGATGCCGGTGAGCACGGAGATGATGGAGGTGGCCATCGCAAGGCCCGCGGACGGGCCGTCCTTCGGCGTCGCGCCTTCGGGAACGTGGACGTGGATGTCCTTGTTGTCGAAGGTCGGCGGCTTGATGCCGAAGCTCGTCGCCTTGGAGCGCACGAAGCTGCGCGCCGCGTCGATGGATTCCTTCATCACATCGCCGAGCTTGCCGGTGGTCTGCATGCGGCCCTTGCCCGGCAGCATGACGGATTCGATCTGCAGCGTATCGCCGCCGACTTCCGTCCATGCCAGGCCCGTGACCACGCCGACCTGATCCTCGCCCTCGATTTCGCCATAGCGGAATTTCCGCACACCGGCGTAATCGCTGAGGTTCTCGGGCGTAACTTCCACGCTCGCCGCTTTGCCGGAGACGATGTCGCGCACCGCCTTGCGGGTGAGGCCCGCGATCTCGCGCTCCAGGTTACGCACGCCGGCTTCGCGGGTGTAGTAGCGGATCAGGTCGCGCAGCGCCGCGTCCGTGATCTTCCACTCGCCCGCTTTCAGGCCGTGCGCCTCGATCTCCTTGGAGATGAGATGGCGCTTGGCGATCTCCACCTTCTCGTCCTCGGTGTAGCCGGGGATGCGGATGATCTCCATGCGGTCCATCAACGGGCCGGGCATGTGCAGCGTGTTGGCCGTGGTGATGAACATCACGTCGGAGAGATCGAAATCCACTTCCAGATAGTGATCCTGGAAGGTGTGGTTCTGCTCGGGGTCGAGCACTTCGAGCAGCGCGCTCGAAGGATCGCCGCGCCAGTCCGCGCCGAGCTTGTCGATCTCGTCCAAGAGGAACAGCGGGTTGGCCGTCTTCGCCTTCTTCAGCGACTGGATGACCTTGCCGGGCATCGAGCCGATGTAGGTGCGGCGATGGCCGCGGATTTCCGCTTCGTCGCGCACGCCGCCCAGCGACATGCGGACATATTCGCGGCCCGTGGCCTTCGCGATGGACTTCGCCAGCGAGGTTTTGCCCACGCCCGGCGGGCCGACGAGGCAGAGGATCGGTCCCTTGATCTTCCCGGCGCGCTGCTGCACGGCGAGATATTCCAGGATGCGCTCCTTCACCTTTTCGAGGCCGTAATGGTCCTCGTGCAGGATATCTTCGGCGAGCTTGATGTCCTTCTTGACCTTGGATTTCTTGCCCCAGGGGAGCGAGAGCATCCAGTCCAGATAGTTGCGCACGACCGTGGCTTCCGCCGACATCGGAGACATCGAGCGCAGCTTCTTCACCTCGGCCTGCGCCTTCTCGCGCGCTTCCTTGGAGAGCTTGGTCTTGCGGATGCGGTCTTCCAGCTCGTTCATCTCGTCGCGGCCTTCGTCGCCTTCGCCGAGTTCCTTCTGGATCGCCTTGAGCTGCTCGTTGAGATAGTACTCGCGCTGCGTCTTCTCCATCTGGCGCTTCACGCGACTGCGGATTTTGC
>JAFECN010000206.1 GCA_018242145.1 Pseudomonadota bacterium | reverse complement strand
TGATGGGAAAGCGCACAACTCTGCAGCCCAGGGTCTCGGCGGCATAGAGATATCGGCCATCCGGCGAGACCTTGACTTCATTGGTCGAGTCCAATCCATCGGCGACGATTTCGCCGCGAGCCCCTTCGCCATCGAGGCGAACGATGTATCCGTCGGCATCCCACGAAGTGAGCGTATCGCTCCATTGCGGCTTGCGCGTCATCATCGAAAGCCAGATCCGGTCCGGTCCATCCGCGCAAGCGTAGTTCACGGTGCCAAGCGGCTTGCCATCGAAGCTATCCAACAGGATGCGGGTTTTTCCATCGGGCGCGATCACATGGAAACGGCCGTCGCCGATGCCGGCAACCACGAAGCTGCCATCTCGCCGGCGGCTAAACCCATTGGGAACGACAATCCCCGATCCGTGCAATTCCGGCTCGGCGTTTTCCCTGACCCGCGCGACGCCGCCGCGCATGTCGGATGTCCAAATGCCGTCTTCATCAACCCATACGCATTCGGGACGCTGTAAGCCTGTCCCCACCGTTCCAAAATCCGTGGCGCTTAGCTGAAATTCGGCGAGCTTCATACGAACGCTCCATCAATGCTGCCCGTATCGTCTCATGGTTCAGCGGGCGCGTCCCTATCCATACCATCGAGCGGCCGGGATTTGAGCAACATCGGAGCGCTCCTGCAACGGAAGGATGCAGCTATCTTGCAGGCATACCTGCTTCGCAACGATCACAAGAAGAAATTGGCAAAGAGCAATAGCAGACCTGCCGAAATCATTTCGCAGAAATGACCAGTCTCTTGGCGGTCTGGTTGGTATGGAATGATGGGGATGTATAGTTTGCTTTGTTCGGCGCTGCCGAAAGCCAGTTGCCTAGCGCAAACACAAGCATCGTGCCGCTCTTGGAGTTTTGCGAATGTCCTTCGACAGAGCCTCGGTAACCCGAACCGACCCGGTCACAGGCCAACCTCTGAGAATCCAATTCGAGGAGATAGAAACCCTGTCGCATGCCGATGCCGAGGCATTGCTGGCTTACTGGAGCCATTGCCGCAAATCGGGCGGCTTTGTCATGTCGCGCGACGTGCCGTCCAAGGCAATCGCGCGTTTGATGAAATATCTTGTCGTGCTGGAGCCGCTGACAGACTGCGTCGACTTCAAATATCACCTGACCGGGATGGTATTGACCGAACGTCTTGGGCGCGACGTCACGGGAATGTTGATCTCGGAAGTATTCGAACCCGGGCCCGCTCAGAGCCTGATCGATGCCGCCCGAAAAACGATCGACACCGATGGGCCCATATTCGCGCGAATCCATATACGGGGCGTGCTTTCAGACGTGCGAAAACCGGAGCTGGTTTTGCTTCCGATTGGTCAGCTCCATGCGCCCGATACCTGGGTGCTGGTGGGCGTCTTCTATCATCCCTTGTGAGCCGGGTATCAGAGCGTAAATACACCCTTCGCTCCGATCACCAGAATGTCGTGGCGCGCGGAAACGCCGCCAGGATCGACGACATATTGCAGATTGGGCGAGAGTTCGGCGCCGGGAGCGATCTGCGCGCGATAGTCCAGCTCGACGGCATATTCGGTGTGGTGCACGGGATGGAAAGGAGAAAGTCCCGCCGCATTGTAAAGCGCCTCGCCGTCGGCCACGCGATCGTTGATGTGCGTGGTGCCGAATGCCAGCGCGATTTCATCATCGGCGCGAGACGGAATCGCGCCATTGTAAGTGGCGCCCACCGCGAATTGCTTGTCCATCATCGATGTGCGCCGATCGGATTGCAGATATTTGACGAACAGGGTGAGGCCCTTGCCGTAGGCACCGGCGGGCGCATCCTTGGGCGGCGCTTCGCCCGTGATCTGCTGCCGCGCATCGAAGAAGAAGCCGTCCCGTCCATGATCCATCAGGGGCGCCGAACCCGTCAGGGCGAGCGGATCGTGGTTCACGTCATAAAACACATCCGCTGCCCGCATGCTGCTGTGCCAGCCGCCGATCTGGTAATCGCCGGGAAGTCCGGCCACCAGCGCGGGCTTCCATTCCAGCTCGAACGGAATCAGCTCGCCCTCGCCGCCGGAAAAATCGAACGAGAAGCCGCGCTTCAGATTGACCGGATTGATTTGATAGAGCCCCACTTCCAGATCGACCGTATCGCCGACATTGGCTTTCAGGCGCGCGCCCCACTGGCTCACCGGCGCGTTGAACCAGTAATCGCCATCCACATTGCCGGGGGTGGAACCACAGAAGGTGAGATTCTCGAAATTGCAGGGGATGACGTCAAAATCGGCGCCCGGGTTCATCCGGCCGAATTCGACGTTGATCGCCTTGTTGAACAGATCCTGTGCGAAGGAGAGTTGCGTCAGCCGCCAGATATCGCCGCGGCCGTAAATCTCCTGCACCTGCATCAGGGTGTTCAACCCCGCGGATTCCACAAGATTGGCGCCGAAGCGTTTGGTGATGTTGGCCTCCAGCGAACCGCCCTCGTCGCCGATTAGCTTGCCGAGATCCGCAAGGGCTGCGAAATCAAGCTCATTCGCCCCTGTCACGGATGAATGATCGCCGCCGGAGGGATTCCACGCGCCCTCGAAGGTGCCTTTGACCTGGAATTGCCAGCCTTCGTTCTTCAGATCGGTGCGCGCGCCGTTCCAATCCCCCGTCAATCCGGGTGCGAACGATGCATCGTTGGCGACCGCGGCGCTGCCCGCGAGCACCGCCGCCACGCATCCCAGGAAAAATCCACGCATGAAAATTCCCGTCATCGGCGTGTTGTCAGGACGGCAGCGCGAACGCGACGACCTGGTCGCTGATCTTCGGCGTCAGCAGCGGATTGCCGCCGGCGCTGAAAACGACGTACTGCTTGCCCTTGTAGGTATAGGTCGCCGGTATCGCGACGGAGGGCGCATCCACATTTGCTTTCCACAAAACCTTGCCGGTTTTCAGATCGACGGCGCGCACGCGCGAATCCATCGAGGCGCCGATGAAGATCAAGCCGGTCTTCGTGATGATCGGCGCGCCGATCGTCACCGAACCCCAGGACTTGGGCATATAGAAGCCCCACCACTGCACTTCACCGAACGGCTTCTTCCACAGCAGCTTGCCGGTCTTCAGATCGTAAGCGGAGAGAGAACCGTAAGGCGGCGCCCAGCACGGCATGCCGAGCCAGTTGAAGAAGTTGTGGACGTAAACACCATAGGACGTGCCCGATTGCGGGAAGTAGTCCTGCGTTTCTTCCTGGCTTTTGCCCTTGGTCTTCGCCTCGTAATCCTTGCGGCTCAACAATTGGTAGATCTGCGCCGTGTAGGAATTGTTCACGACATAGATGCCCTGCGCGGGATCGACGGCGCCACCGCCCCATTCCACGCCGCCGATGGTGGGCGGATATTCGAGGCTGCCTTGCAGGCTGGGCGGGGTGAAGCGACCGTCATAGCGCAGCGTCTTGAACATGCGCGTGCACTGGCCGCCGCTCGCAAGATCGGAAATCCACGAGACGCCATTCCATTTTTCCGGCACCACCGGCTGCGGGGTGTACACAAAGGGCTGCGTCGGGGAGTCCGCTTCACCGGGAATGTCGGAGCGCGGAACGGGCTTCTCGGTGATCGGATAGATCGGCGCGCCGGTCATGCGGTTGAGCACGAAGAGGAAGCCCTGCTTGGTCGATTGCACCAGCGCGGGGATCGTCTTGCCGCCCTTGCGGATATCGACCAGCACCGGCGCGGAATTGGTGTCGTAATCCCAAATGTCGTGATGCACGAGCTGGCGGCTCCAGATCACTTTGCCGGTTTGCGAGTCGAGCGCCGTGATGGAGGTCGCGTAGGGCAGCTTCTCCTTGCGATTGCCGCCCCAGAAATTGGGACTGGGCGAACTCACCGGCAGATAGACGATGCCCGTCTTGGGATCGACCGACATGCTGGCCCACACATTCGCCGTGCCGGAAGTCTTCACCGCTTCGGGCGGCAGCACATTGAACGTCCATTTCAATTGCCCGGTCCGGGCGTCGACGCCAAAGACGTTGCCCGCAGGCGCGCGCTTGCCGAGAGCCCAATCCTTGCCGGCCCAGCCGATGATGAGCGTGTTCTTGTAGACCGTCGGCGGCTGGAGAATGGACATCGGCCAGGTGTTCTTGGCCGTATTCCATTGATCGATGTCGAGAACCCCGTTCTGCGCGAAGCCGGTGCAGGCCTTGCCGCTATCGGCATCGACGGCATAAAGCCTGGCCGTCATCGAGCCGATATAGACGATCTTCTGGCACGGCTTCCCCGGTTGCGGATTCGCCGATTGCCAATAGGCGACGCCGCGAGACTTCATGCCGGGCTGGGTCAGCGCCTTGCGCGCTTCGTGCGGATCGAAAATCCATTTCACTTTTCCCGTGTCGGGCTGAAGCGCGAAGATGCGATAGAACGGCGTGCCGATATAAACGGTGTTGTTGACAAAGATCGGCGTGGCTTCCGAATAGGTCTCCGCGGGAACGCCGAACTGTTTGGCGGAGTGATCGCCGGTGTGAATCTGCCAGGCGATCTTCAGGTTCTTCACATTCTGCGGCGTGATCTGGGAGGCGCTGGAATATTTCTGCGCCATCAGGTCGCCGTTGAACGTGTCCCAGATCTGGTTCTGCGCGGATGCGCCGACGGCACCGAACGCGATCGCAGCGGCGAGACCGAGGAAGGTGGCTTTCAACATGCGCGGCCTCTCCTTTCAGCTTGCGGAAATGCGCTGGGAATTGCCCGCCAGATGCCAAATCCATCCGACGAGAGCGACCGCCATGAAAACGAGCAGGATTGGGGCTTCGAGAAAATAAGCGCAGACAGCGGTGCCCAGGATATCGAGAATGATCAGCACCTCGAACAGAACCAGAAGCCCGCGCGGCATGCTCCCGAACGCGATCCAGCACGCGGCTCCCAGCATCAACGCCGTGGAAACAAGAACCAGCAGCGTCCCCCACTGATGCGCGATGGTGCCGTGGGGCGTGAAGTAGTCGATGAGGCAGATGATAAATCCGATAGCGGCGGCGGCGGCGATCAACCGCGCGCCGTTAAGCGAGCGCCGATCTTGCATTGCAACAGAGTCTGATAAATCCACCCGGATACCTACCCAAAGGTTCCAAGGGTAAATGTATCTTGCTGCGATGCGTTCCAGATATTTCGCGGTAAAGTTGCCGCATGCCGCGCAGTGTTTTCATACGCGACGGGTAACATCGTTAGATGCGGAATAGACAATATCTCGGTTAAGAATGGCCCCGATTACAGCCGGATTCGGAACTTTCGGCTTTCGGTGTTAGGGTGACGTCATTGCCGAGGACAATAAAGAGCATCGGCACTTGAGAGACCTAAGGTTCACCATAACGGTACGGTGACGCGCTCCCGCTCAAAGGCTGGAGGCGCACATGGTCAGGTCAAACTGGCTTCTGTATTGCGTTATTGGTGTTTCGGTGGTGATCGCGATCATCTTCATCTTCGCACCGCTCATGGCGCAACCTTGAGCCTTCTTATGCGCTTTCAAAGGTTGACCTCCTGCTCCGCGCGCTTTTGCGGCGCGTCAGCCCGCAAGCTGCAATCGCACGATGACTTCCAGCCCGCGCTCCGGGCGGTTGCGCGCGACCACCGTGCCGCCGAGGGCTTCGATGTTGCGCTTCACGATCCATAGTCCGAGACCCTGATGTTGCTGCGGCTCCTGGTCGGGTGCGCGGAAGCTGGTGGCGCGATCGAAGATTCGCGGCAGCAGTTCGGGGGCAACGCCGGGGCCGCGATCCATCACGCGCAAGCGCGCGTCGGCGCCGTCCGGTTCCAGATGCACTTCGACGGTGCCGTTCTGCGGCGTGAAGCTCGCCGCATTCTCCAGCAGGTTCTCGATCACCGGCTCCATCAGCTCGTCGCTCGCCAGCGCGACCACGCTGTCATCTACCGCCATCGCAAGCCGCTTGCCTTGGGCCGCCAGGATGTTCGCGTAAGCCGGAAGGCTGGTGCGCAGCAGCGCGGAAAGATCGGTGGGGCTGCGCGGCGGGAAGATCAGATCCGCCGCGGCATTCTCCAGGTCGCGATAGGCGTTGACCATCGAATCCAGCCGCTGCACCGCGCGCTCGATGAGATCGATGCTGCGCTGCGCGGCGGCGTCGCCCGACGCGACGGCGCGCTTCAGCGGCTCCACCGATTGGGCGATCACCGCCAGCGGCGTCTTCAGCGCATGGCTGTTCTCTTCCGCCGCCTCGCGCGTGCGCTTTTGCGAGGCGATCAGCGCATCGACAAGCGAGTCGAAGTCCTCGGTCACGCGGGTGAGTTCGGGAATGGTGTTGATCCTGCGGAAGGAAACCTGCGCGCCCTGCATGCGAATGCGCCGCGCCGCCATGCGGAAGCGCTCCACATTGCGCCACATCTGGATGAACAGCCCGACCAGAAGCACGACGCTCAACAGGTAGATGACCGCCGCGGTGCGCAGCACCGGCGTGTTCCAGAACGACGACCCCACCGGCCATGACGTCAGGCTCGCGGCATTTTCCGAACTGATGACGACCCAGCAATTGCCGTTCACATGCACCGGCGTCATCGCGGTAAGCATTTCCTGCGTGCCCTGGGGATTGATGAATTTCTGGCCGAGATTGGTCGTGCCGTCGCAGGTGGGCGCCAGGCGCTTGAAGATGCCGGAGCGGACAAGCTCGGTGCGCTCGCGCTCCAGATAGCGCTTGGGAAAAACCGGCTGCGACGCCACATAGAGGAAGTCGTCCGCCGGCGCGCCGGCCAGCCGCATCAGCACCTTGATATGCGTGTGGCCGCCGGCGGCATGCGCCATGGCGTCCTGCAGATTGCGGGCCGGCTCCACGCTGAACCGCGCAAATCGCGGCGTCAGCAACACCGCCGTCACCCGGTTGGTCTGGTCCACAGCGCGCGACAAGAGCAGTTGCTGCTCCCGCTCGGCATGAACGAACTGCCAGTAGAGGATCAACGGCACCGACAACAGGATGAGCGCGAGCAGAACGAGCTTGAAGGAGAAGGAATGCACAAGGCGCCAGAGCGCGCCCTTATTGCCCGCTTCCATCCTGCCACCTGTATCCGAAGCTCGGATAATTGTTGATGCTCGAAAAATTCGGATCGACCTCGCGGAATTTCTGGCGGATGCGCTTGATGAAGGCGCGCACATTCGCGCGGAAGCCGATATCGCCGTCGCCCGCCACGAAGCCTTCGCCATGCACGATGTCGTAGATCTCGCGATAGCTCACGTCGCGATCCGCGTTCTCAGCGAGAAGCGCCACGATGTTGAACTCCGTCAGCGTGAGATTGACGTTCGCCTCCTTCCACGCCGCGCGGCCGGAATCGTAGCGCAGCATGAGCCCGCCGCGCGTGAAGGATTCGCCGCGCCCCGCGGCGGCGCGGGCCTTGCCGCCGCCCAGGATAAGCTCGATACGCCGGAGCAGGATCGCAAAGCTGCGCGACTTCTCGATGAAATCCACCGCGCCGCCCAGAAGCCCGGCCTCCTCGTAGATCTGATCGCTCAGCATGGTCAGGAAGATGATCGGGATGTCGATATTGTCGGCGCGCAGCCTTTGCATGACCTCGATGCCCGTGATGCCCGGCATCTTCCAGTCCAGCAGCATCAGATCCGCGTCGCGGTTGCGCGCGAGGTAAGCCAAAGCCTTCTCGCCGCCCCGAAAGACGCTGGCGGCATATCCGGCATTGGTGAGATTTGTGCTCACCGATTCCAGGAACAGCGCGTCGTCGTCCACGACCATGACCCTGCCGAGCGTGTTCGCGCGGGCGGAAAAGCTACTGGTCTGCATTGATCCTCACGGTCAGAATTTTGCGGACGCAGGCGTCGGAAACATCGAGCGCCTCGCCCGTGTCCTTGACGCCGCCATATTTCAGCGCGCGGAAAGACGACGCATTCACCTTCGGATAGAAGAATATCCGGAACGAACAACCCGGCGCGGCATAAACCCATTCCTGCGACAGCGGCCCGCTCTTGCGATGCGCGGGCGGCCCCAGCGTCTTCTGTACCGTATCGGGGTCCTCGCCCAGAAGAGAGCGCGGATCGACGGATGCCGTGCGCACCGCATCCGCTGGGCTTTCTTCCGGCGCGGCGTCGCGCGGCGGCGCTTTGCGGGGTTTGATGGCGGCAACGCTCTGCGGCGGGCGCGGCTCGGCCTTGGGGCGGATCGCCGTCTGCGGCGCGGGCGGCCTGGCGAACCATGCGCAGCCGCCCAGCGGGGCAAGCATCGTGAACGCAGCGGCAAAGGCGCGGAAATTGCGAGGCGTCAAACGCACACCCGAAATTCGTCTGTCCATTCGAAAGCTCCACGCGGCCGGTCGCATCCTCCTGCGCTCAACCCATGTGGGCCGCGCCCGCGCGAAGCGAACACAGGATATGCAACGACATGACGCGTGACATCTGTGACAAAATTGGGACCGGGCATTGTTCCCTTTTGAGGCGTCCCGATCCGGGCCTGCGCAAACGGCGGGTTCCTAGCCGATACGCCACACAGGAAAACGCCGCTGCGGATCGTAATGGGCGCGAATCTTGTCGATGCGCGCCAGGTTCGCGTCACTCAGGAACCGGGCAGGCCTGCCTGTCAGGTTCTCATCGGCGAGCTGGATACCGCTGCTGAACGCCTCCAGCGCCTTCATGTTCCGCGCCGCCCAATCGCCATGCGCGGCGATGTCTTGCGGATTGCGGAGCTCGCCATAGAGCGCAAGATACGTGCGATCCTCCACCGAGAACGCCATGTCCGGCCGGCGCACCGGATTCCCGTTGAGCCACAAGGCTCTTGGCCCGGTGCGGGCGGTTGTGTGTGGCGCGCATTGCCGCCGCGCGCCGTGAGGCTCCGCATGCAGCAGGTGTGATCGCCCGCACACGCCGGAACCACAAAAACGCCAAAACATTTGTCTAAGGCTGGCGCTGCAATCCGATTCACGTTTGAAAAAGGTCCGGAGACCGGCGAATCTGCCGTTCAGGCGGTTCGCGCCGCATGCGGCCCGAAACGAGCGTCCCGGCGGACAAGAGGCCTTGGATTTGAGACGGCGCCGAACCTTCCGCGGTATCCTGCTGTGCACGATGCTGGTCGCGATGGCGCCCGCGGCGCGCGCCGCCGATCCGCAGCCTTACACCGTCTCCATCGCCGCCACGGGCAATGACGATCTGGACACGACGCTGAACGACAGCGCGCAGCTCGTCACGCTGCACGGCAAGGGCGACATCCCGCCCTTCGCGCTGGTGGAGCGCGCGCGCAGCGACATCCAGCGCCTGAAGACCGCGCTCGACAGTTTCGGCTATTACGACGCCAAGGTCGCCATCGCGATCGACGGACGCAGCCTCGAAGATCCCGAACTGCCGGCCTATCTCGATGCCGTGCCCAACGGCACATCGGCGACGGTGAAGGTGTCGATCGACAAGGGCCCGCTGTTCCGCCTCGGCGCTATCGCCATCGACGGCGCCGTGCCGCAGACCGACCGGAATGCGCTCGGACTGAAGACCGGCGACCCCGCGATTGCGGGCAATGTGCTGGACGGCCAGTCGCGCCTGCTCAACGCGCTGCTCGAAGACGGTTACGCGCTGGCGAAGGTGGATGCGCCCGTCGCCTATCTGAACGAGGGCGCGCACACGCTGGATCTCACCTTCCATGTGGTGACGGGCCCGAAAGCGGATATCGGCGAGATCACGTTCAAGGGCCTTCAGGACGTGAATGCGGACTTCGCGCGCCGCGCGCTCACCATCCATCCGGGCGATCCCTACAAGCCCAGCAAGATCGAAGCGGCGCGGCAGGCGCTCGCCAAGCTCGGCGTGTTCTCCGGCGTCAGCGTGCGCGCGGCCGATCATCTGTCGCCGGACGGGCGCATCGCGCTGGTGTTCGACGTGAAGGAGCGCAAGCAGCATGCGGTGACATTCACCGGCGCCTATTCCACCGATCTGGGCATCAGCCTCTCGGCAACATGGTCGCATCGCAATCTGTTCGGCAATGCCGAGCAGCTCAATCTCACCGCGGCAGGCACCGGCCTCGGCAATGCGACGCAAGGGCTGGGCTACACGCTCTCCGCCCAGTTCATCAAGCCGCTTTTCCTGCGCCCCGACCAGACGCTGGAGTTCGATGTTTCCGGCATCAAGCAGCATCTGGACGCCTACGATCAGAAGGTGGAAACCGTCGCCGGATTCCTGCGCCGCAAATTCACCCCGGAATGGACCGGCAGCGCCGGGCTCTCCTTCGCGCATGACGACGTGACTCAGGAAGGCACGCAGACGCTTTACGAACTGATCGCCGCGCCGATCACCGTGTCTTACGACACCACCGGGATCACGGACGTTCTGCACGATCCCACCCATGGCTGGCGCGCCTCGGCGGCGATCACGCCCACGCAATCCTTCGGCGGGACGAACCTCACCTTCTTCGTGTTGCAGACGTCGGCGTCCACCTATTTCGACCTCAGCGGCAACGGCCGATCGGTGCTGGCGCTGCGCGGGCTGGCAGGCAGCATTCTGGGCGGCTCCAATCTGTCGGTGCCGCCGGATCAGCGGCTCTATGCCGGCGGCAGCGCCACGGTGCGCGGCTTCGCCTATCAATCCATCGGCCCGCAATTTTCGGACGGCAATCCGGTCGGCGCGAAATCCGTCGATGCCGCGAGCATCGAATTCCGCCAGCGCATCGGCGAAGATTGGGGCGGCGTGGCGTTCGTGGACGCGGGACAAGCCAGCACCGGCGCGCCGTTCACCGGCGATGTGCGCGCGGGCGCCGGTGTGGGCGCGCGCTATTACACGCCCATCGGCGCGGTGCGCCTGGACGTCGCGGTGCCGCTCAATCCCCTGCCCAAGGGCGACAAGTTCGAAATCTATATCGGCCTGGGGCAGGCGTTCTGATGCGAAGCGGGACCGGCATCGCGCTGCAGGCCGCGCGCTGGCTTCTGACGGGGCTGGCGCTTGTCGCGCTGCTGTTGCTGGCGTTGACACGCACCGATCCCGGCCGCTCCACGCTGGCTGAGCTTCTTCCGCTGCTGTTGGGGCAGACCGTGAGCGTGCGCGGCCTGCGCGGCGATCTGCCCGACAATCTGCAAGCCGATGCGGTGGAGATCCGCGACGCCAAAGGCGTGTGGCTGCGCATCGAGAATGTTTCGCTGCAATGGTCGGCGCTCGCGGCATTGAACGACCATATCGACATCCGCGACGTCACCGCCGCCAAGGTATCGGTGCTGCGCATGCCGGTTTCGGAGGAAACCTCCGAAGGCACCACGCCGGTCATCGATGTCGATCGTCTTTCGGTGGCGCGCATCGAAATCGCCAAAGCCGTGGCCGGGCGCGAGGCGCTGCTCACCGCGCAAGGCACGCTGCACTATCAATCCGTCCATCAGGCGAATGCCGATCTCACCATCGCGCGGCTGGATGCGCCGGATCGCTATCGCGTCCACGGCAGGATCGTGCAGGACGTCGCCAACGGCGCCGTCAGCATCCGCGAAGGCACGAATGGCATCCTCGCCGGACTGATCGGGCTGCCGGGCCTCGGCCGGATCAATCTGGAGGCGGAGGCCGGCGGCAACGCCGCACAGAACGATGTCGCCTTTCAAATGACCGCCGGCGCGTTGCACGCGACGGGCCACGGCACCGTCGCGCTCGCCAAACGCAGCGCGGCGATAGACTTCTCCGCGCAATCGCCCGCCATGCAGCCGCGCGCCGACGTCTCGTGGCAATCACTTGCGCTCGAAGGCCATATGCGCGGCGCGTTCGACGCGCCCGCCCTCGACGCCACGTTCCGGATCGACGGCGTGAAAGCCGCAGGCGCGGCGGCGGATCGCATCGCCGCGAAGCTGGCGGGCGGCAACGGCGCGGCGGAACTCACGGCCACCGCCACGCGCCTGCGCATTCCCGGCGATCCCGATCTTCTGTCCGGCGCGCCGCTGGTTGTTCAGGCGCATGCCAATCTCAAATCCGCCGCGCGGCCCATCGCGTTCGCCGTGATCCATCCGCGCATCGGCGTGCGGGGCAGTCTTCGCACCGGCGGGCTTGCGGTGCTGTCGGCGGTGGTCACCATCCCTTCGCTCGCGCCCTTCTCCGCGCTTGCCGGAACCGGGCTTGGCGGCGCGGCGCGCTTCAATGTCCACGCGCAGCGGAACAAGGGCGTTACCGTCGTGGCGCTGGACGGCAATCTGCGCATGGCGGGCGACGCGCTCGCCGCCCGGTTGCTGGGAAACAACGCCACGCTGACGGCCAAGGCGAATTTCGCCGGCGCGGACATTCCCTATTCCATCTTCTCGCTGCGCGGCGCGGCGTTGTCGGCCGACGCGAAAGGCACGCTCCGCGACGACACGCTGAACTATGGCGCGCAGATCGCGATCTCCAACCTCGCCCGCCTGGCCGCGACGTTGAACGGCGATGCCAAACTGGAAGCCTCCCTGAGCGGCCCGTCAACCGCCGTGAATCTGAAAGCCTCCGGCAGCGCGAACATCGCGACACGCGGCTTCGCGCCGCAATCGGTCGGGTTCAGCCTGTCCGCGAGCGGATTGCCCGATCCGTCTTCCGCGCAGGTGCGCATCGGCGGCCACCTCGACAATTCTCCCGTCTCCGTGGACGGCATGCTCACAAAAGACGGCACGATGCGCACCGCCAAACTCGATGCGAAATGGAAATCGCTGAACGCGGATGCCGATTTCAAATTGCCGCGGAACGGCAACATGACCGGACGCGCGAACATCATGCTCGGCAATCTGGCCGATCTCGCCGCCTTCATCGGGACCAAACTCGAAGGCAGCGTGAAGGCCGCCGTCAGCGCCGACATGCGGGGCGGCACATCGCTCGCGAAGATTGCCGCAACGGGATCGGGCATCCGCACCGGCGACACGCGGCTCGATGCCCTGTCTTTGAACGGCACCGTCGCCGATCCCTTGAATACGCCGTCGTTCGATATCGCCTTCCGCGCGAGCAGGCTCGCGGCAGCGGGCATGGCGGGCGATGCGTCGGGCCATATCAAGGGCCCGCTCGACAAGCTCGCCGCCACGCTTCAGGCCCAATTACGCGACAAGAGCGGCAATCCCGTTCATGCCGATGCGACGGCTGTCATCGACACGGCGAAACAGAAAATCGCGCTGCAAACATTCGCCGGCCGCTGGCAGGACCAGACCGCCACGCTCACCGCACCGGCGACAATCGCCTATGCGGGCGGCATCGCGGTGGACAAGCTCGCCGCCAACCTTTCCGGCGGCAGTCTCACCCTGTCGGGCCGGCTGACGCCCAAGCTCGATGCCGCGATCGCGATCCGCGACGTGCCAACCGATGCGCTGCAGAAATTCGTGCCGCAACTGGCCGCGAAGGGCACGATCTCCGGCACCGCCCACCTCACCGGCACGCTGGAAGCGCCGCGAGGAACGCTCACCGTGCAGGCGCGCAATCTTCGCGCCAGCGGCGTTTCGCAGCAGGCCGTTGCGCCCGCCGATCTGGACGCGCGCGCCACGCTGCAAGGCGACAGCATGACCCTGACCGCGACCCTGGCGGCGGGCAAATCCGCGAACCTCGCGATCACCGGCGAGGCGCCGCTGAACACCGCCAGGCCCATGGCGCTGCATCTGACGGGCAGCGCCGATCTTTCCATCCTCAACACCGTCACGACCGCGAGCGGACGGCGCGTGCGCGGCACGCTGACGATGGATATGCGGCTCGCCGGAACCTATGCGGCGCCGCGCGCGACGGGCGGCGGCAATCTCGCGGATGGCGACCTTCAGGATTTCACGCAAGGCATCCGCATCCGCGCCATCAAGGCCGCGTTCCAGGCGCGGGGAAACGCGATCCACATCACCGCGCTGTCCGCGCGCGCGGGCCTCGGCACGATCACCGGCAGCGGCACCATCGACCTCGCATCGCCCGGCATGCCCGTGGACATCTCCATCGCAGCCAAGAACGCGCGGCCCATCGTCAGCGACAAGCTGACGGCCACGCTCTCCGGCGATCTGAAACTGAGCGGCAAGCTCAAGGAAGACGTCAAACTTTCCGGCCGCATCCGCGTGCTGGAAGGCGAGATCAATCTGCCCGACAAATTCCCGCCGGAAGTCGCGGTGCTCGATGTGCGCCGCCCCGGTCAGGCGCCGCCGCCGCCGCCGCAACCGTCGAGTGCGATCGACCTCGACGTGACGCTGAACGCGCCCGAGCAGATCTTCGTGCGCGGCCACGGCATCGACGCCGAAGTGTCCGGCCGCGTGCAGATCACCGGCACCGCCGCGGCGCCGCTGATTTCCGGCGGATTCGACATGCGGCGCGGCACGCTCAGCATCGCGGGCCAGACGCTGAACTTCACCTCCGGCAAGGTGGGCTTCAACGGCACCGGCGTGCGCCACAAGCTCGATCCCACATTGGACTTCGCCGCTTCCACCACATCGGGCGGCGTCACCGCGACGTTGACGGTCGGCGGCTATGCCTCCGCGCCGACGATCGCGCTGTCGAGCACCCCGCAGCTTCCGCAGGATGAAGTGCTCGCGCATCTTCTTTTCCAGCAAAGCGTGAAGGAGCTTTCGCCGCTGCAGCTTGCGGAGATCGCGCAGGCGCTCGCCTCGCTCGGCGGCATCGGCAACGGCTTCAGCCCGATGAGCGCGATCCGCAAGGGGCTGGGGCTCGACCGATTGTCCGTAGGCGGAGGAAATGGCGGCAGCGGACAAACCTCCGTGGAGGCCGGAAAATATGTCGCCCGGAACGTCTATGTCGGGGCGCGACAGAATCTGTCCGGGGGAACCCAGGTGCAGGTCCAGGTGGACATCACCCGCCGCCTGAAGGCCCAGGCAACCCTCAGCACCGTCACGAACGCCACGGTTACCAAGGGGAACGCCGCCCAGGACAACGGCAGCAGCGTGGGCCTCAGTTACCAGTTCGAATATTAAATTCGCCCGTCGCCAGCCTGTCGCATGGCCTGACGCTCCGCCTACGGATAAATTTCGGGGATCGGGCGTTGAGCCTCGTTAACACTAGGAGTTGGCTGGAATGGCGCTGCGTTTGACCCCGGAAATCATCGAGGGTGCTTACGAATTTTTGCGCACCACGCCGCCGTTCCGCGGCTGGAACCTGCCGCATGCCGACGAGGTCACCTTCGTAGTTTCGCGCCACAAATTGCATGTCGGCTACCATCGCGGTTCCCGTCGCAAGATCTATTCGCACGAGATCGGAATTTCCTCCGCTTGCGTGGGTCACACCAACACGCTGCTGCGCACCATGGCGCACGAGATGATCCACCAGCATCAGCAGCGCCAGCGCACCGACACGCCGAACGCCGAGCACAATGCCGAATTCATGCGGCTGGCGCGCGTCGTCTGCCGCCATCACGGCTGGGACGAGAAGGAATTCTAGAGGCCGGCCTCGGGCGCCACGCCCAGCATCGTCTTGGCCGCGTGCGAGAGCTGCACGACGTTGAACGGCTTCTGCAACGTCTTGATCGCGCGCTCGCGCACGAAATCCGGCGGCGATTCCGTGGAATAGCCGGTCATGAACAGCACCTTCAGATCCGGCCGCATGTCGAGCGCATCCCTGGCAAGGCCATAGCCGCCCAGCCGCGGCATCTTGATGTCGGAGATGAGCAGTTCGATCTCCGGATGGCTGCGCAGTTCTTCCAGCGCGCTCACCCCGTCGCCCGCCTCGAACACGGTGAAGCCTTCGTCCTTCAGCGCCTCCACCGCGACGATGCGCAACATCGCCTCGTCTTCGGCGATGAGAATGGCGCGATCCGCTTTTTCGTCCGCATTCATGACACAATCCCTTCGTCTTCGGCCGTGCGCGGCAGCAGGATCGTGATCGTGGTGCCTTCGCCCGGCGCGCTTTCGATGCCGAGATAACCGCCGGATTGCCGCACGAAGCCGAACGCCGTGCTCAATCCCAATCCCGTGCCCTGCCCCAAAGGTTTCGTCGTGAAGAACGGATCGATCGCCTGGCGGCGCGTCTCCTCGTCCATGCCGCTGCCGGTGTCGCGCACCAGAAGCTCGATATAGTCGCCCCGCGCGCTGCGGTCGCTTTCCAGAGGCGGCGTCAGGTCCGTCAGGTCGCGCGTTGCGATTCGCAACTTGCCGCCGTCCGGCATCGCATCGCGCGCGTTGATCGCAAGATTGAGGATCACGTTTTCCATCTGATTCACGTCGCACAGGGTCCGCCAGGATGACGTCAGGTTCAAGGCGACATCCACATGCTCGCCCACCGATTGGCGGATCAGTTCCTGCATGCCCTCGATCAACCGGCTGAGATCGACGGGCCGGGGCGTGAGCGGCTGGCGCCGCGCGAAGGCCAGCAGGCGCTGGGTGAGATTGGCGGCGCGGCGCAGGCCCTCTTCCGCCGATTCGATATAGCGCGTCAGCGGCCCGGCCTCCTCGCCCAGCCGCTTCTGCAGAAGTTGCAGATTCCCCATCGCGATCATCAGCAGGTTGTTGAAGTCGTGCGCGATGCCGCCGGACAACTGGCCGATGGCTTCCATCTTCTGGCTCTGGCGCAGCGCTTCTTCCGTCTTGCGGCGCTCCTCCATCTCCTGCTGCAGCTTGGCGTTCAGCAGCGTCAGGTTTTCGGCCCGCAGTTCCAGTTCGGCATTGGCGCGGGACAGCGCGCGTTGCGACACGCCCAGAACCACCAGCACCAGCGCGCCCATCACCATCAGCAGACCGATGCCCAGATAGCGCGCGATCCGCCGTTGCGCCGGCTCTTCGGTCGCCCAGACATAGATGGTGCCGATTTTCACCTTCTCCTGCAGGATCGGCACCGATATGGAGAGCAGGCCCAGGCTGGAAAGCTGGGAGACGCGATCGAGCGTGTAAGGCAGCGGCCCGACGCGCGAGGTCTGCGCCATCAACCGCCCGGCGCGATTGTAAACCGCGACTGCCTGCAATTCGGGGTTCACCTTCATCGCATCGACATATTCCTGCGCCGATCTGCGGTCGTCGAAAATCACCGCCGCCGTTTCGTTGGCCGCCAGGATCGAAGCCTGCTCGGTGAACGCCTTCACCTGCTGCGCGCGGTAGATGTTCTCTTCGTAGAGCGCGATGGCGACGCCGGAGAAGATCAGGAACGCCGCGGCGATCAGCGCCAGCAGCACCGGAACCCGCCATTGCGCCGCGCTGTAGGCTTTGCTCATGGCCCGGCCTTTCGCGGCTGCACCTTGCGCGCCAGACTGAGCAGCTTGGAGCTGATGGTCAGGCCGTCGCGCCCCGCTTCGGCGTCGTTGATGTCGAAGCGGACATGGTTCTGGTCGATCACGAAGCTCACGATGCCCTGCGCGGGGCCGCCGGAATCCGTCACCGTCAGAACCGGCCGGCCATCGAAAGCCTGCAGCGCCTGCACGCCCGTGCCGTCGCCGGCGAAGCTGATGAACACCGCCTGGCATGTCGTGTCGCCCGGCGCGGCATTGCGGTGCACGGCGATCGGATGCGCGCCCACATGCTGATCGGCCACCGCCTTGTCCAGCGCGGCGCCGAACGGATCGTGGCCCACGATGCAGATCGTCACCGGGCTGTTGGGCGCCGGAAACACCGTGGCGGGCCATTCCACGAAGGGAAGCATCTTGTAGAGATAGGCGCCCTTGACCGCATATTCGATGGAGCCGTCCGCATGGGCCGCGCCCGCCGCGAGCGCGCAAGCCAGCAGGGCGAACGCGGCCCACAGGCTATGGCGGAGAGCGCGCGGCTGCATGCCTAGAATTTCCACCGCGTGTTGACGAAGACGCTGCGCGTCACCGCGTTGCCCGGCACGAACTCCTGATGACGGTCGTGCAGCAGATTGTAGCCGGAGAGCGAAAGCTCGATCCTGTCCGTCATCATCCAGGCAAGACGCGCATTCATCTCGACATAGGACGGCACATGCGGATCGGGAAGCTGGCCGACATAGCGCAGATCCGCATCGAAGCTCACCCTGTCCGTCAGGTTCATGGAGGAGCGCAGCAGCGCCTGATGGTGCGGATCGTTGCCTTGCTGCGAAAGGCCCAGAAGCCCGCTGGCGCCCGGCTTGAACCGGAAGGTCTCCGCCTGAATGTTCGCGCCCGCAGACAGCTTCCACCAATCGGCGGCTTCATAAGTCGCCCAGGCTTCCACGCCATAGACATGGCCCCTCATCCCATTGCCCCAGCGCAGCGGCAGAAAGCCCGTCGTCTTGTCCAGTTCGATGCTTTTCAGATCGTCATATTCGTCGTCGAACGCGCTGACCGACAATGCAGCGGAGTCGGAAAGCTGGGTGCGATATCCCAGTTCATACGCGGTCAATTTTTCCGGCAGGAAGTCCGGCGCGCCTTTCAGGAACGGTGTCGTTCCGAGATTCTCCTGCACATGCGTATCGAACGGCGTCGGCGACCGGATGGCATAAGACACCGCCGCCCACAGCGTGCTGCCGTCGTCCAGCCGCCAGGTGGCGCGCGCGCTCGGCATCGGCGTGATGCCGGAATACGGATCGCTTTCGAGCTTCAGCCCCAGCGTCAGCGCGACGTTATCCGAAAGCGCCATCTGGTCCTGAACGAAGACGTTGGTGAGATTCAGATCGCCCTTGTTGGGCACGAACAGAAGCGAGGTCACCGGTCCGATCTGGTCGCGGATGCTGTAATGGCTAAGGCGCTGGCCCACGCCCACCACGATGGTGTTCCAGCTTCCCAGCATGAAATTGTACTGGGCGTCGACATTGTAGGTATCGACCGTGAAGCCCGCGCTGCCGCCGGTCGTGGTGCGCTGCACATTGTCGTAATAGGCCAGCACCTGCAGCGAACTGCCGTCCTCGAAATCGTGCCGCCAGTTCGCGGAGATATTGCCGCCCGCGATCAGCCCGTCCGGGTCCGCGCCATTGTTCTCGCGGCCGTCATAGAGATCGCCCTGCACGGTCAGCGCATCGTCGCCCGGCGTCCAGTCGATCCGGAAGCCGCCTTGCGGCTTGTACCAGCCCTGATGCTGGGACGCTTCGAACGACCTATCGCGAAACGTCTCGATATAGGCGCGATAGGTGAGATCGTCGCTCAGCCGTCCGCCATATTGCAGGCTGGCGCTCGCATATTTGTTGCCGATTCCGAATTGCAGGATGCCGCCCTGCGTATCGGACGATTTGCGCGTGACGATGTTGATGACGCCGTTGACCGCGTTCGCGCCCCACAGGGTCGCACCGGGCCCGCTGATGATTTCGATGCGCTCGATGTCCTCCACCGGCACGTCCTGCATGTCCCAATACATGCCGGAGAACAGCGGATTGTAGACGCTGCGCCCGTCGATCAGCACCAGAAGCTTGTCGGAGAAATTCTGCGCGGCGGAATTTCCGCTGAAGCCGCGCGCGGTGATGACGTAATTGCTGGGGCTTGTCTGCGCGACGAACAGGTTGGGCGCGAGCCGGAGAATTTCCGGAATCGTCATCGCACCGGAGCGGACGATGTCGTCATGGCTGATGACATAGACGGCGGCGGGCGCCTCGCTCAACGGCTCCGCCCGCTTGGAGACTGACGTGATCGCGACATCGCCGAGTTGCTCGATGGTGAGCTTGTTGATGTCCGAACTGGCAAGGCGCTGGTCGGCATGGGCGGGCGCCAGCAGACACACACTTCCCAAAGCCGCAACCAATGCAGCGGATGGGCTGCCCCCCTGCTTCTTCATGTTCGTTTCTGCCCCGACTCTTGCATGCAACCAATGGCTGCAGCACAACGCCCGGAACGCTGAAAGGTTCCCGCGCGTTTTGGGAAAAATCCCAAGCCTTTCCTGCGTTTGTGAACCGGGAGATGATGGAGAGCCGTGAATTCCGCGTCCCGTCCCGCCAAAGCATGGACCGTCCTGCGCGCGCGGGAATGGCGGCGCACGGTCCGGTCGTCATGGCCTGTTCTGGCCGCCGCCGCTGGGGGACTGACGATTGCCGTTGTCGCCGCATTTTCCAACCACGGCCCGGTATCGGTGCCGGTCAAACCGGCGGCGCACCGGCCCATACAAAGAGTGGCGCATCGGCCGGAACCGAAGACGGCGGCGCGGCCTGCGAAGCCGTCCGCGTATGCGCTGGAACAGCAGATGAGCTTCGGCGAACTGATGCGCCGCTGGGACCCCACCATCGCGAAAGCGGCCAAAAAATTCGGCGTACCGCAGCCCTGGATTCGCGCGGTGATGCAGGTGGAAAGCGGCGGGCGCACCATGTTGGGTGAGAACCAGCCGATCACATCCAGCATGGGCGCGATGGGGCTGATGCAGCTCATGCCCGACACCTACAACGACATGCGCGCGCAATACGGGCTCGGCAAGGACCCGTACGATCCGCACGACAACATCATGGCGGGCGCCGCCTATCTGCGCTTCCTGCGCGGCAAATACGGCTATCCGCAGATGTTCGCCGCCTACAATGACGGCCCCGGCAATCTCGAAGCGCGCCTGATGGGCCGCGGGCTCTTGCCGAACGAAACGCAGAACTATGTGGCCAGCATCGCCAATGTTCTGGCGGGCGGCGGGCATGGCGCGATGGTAAAGTTCACCCGGCCCAACGGAGCGCCCGCGATGATCAACGCCGCCGCCGTCGTCTCGGTGCGCGCGGCGTTTCCGGGCGAATATGCGCCCGGCGTTCAAACCGTCATCACCGTGGGGCGATTGCACCAGGGCGTGCGCGAAAGCGTGGCGCAGGCAAAAGCCATCATCCGCGCGCATGGCGGCGGCATCTGAATCCTATTTGCTCAGCCGCACGGCGATGTCGGCCTCGCCGCTTTCCGCCGTCACCGAGATCTCGCCATCGCTGTTGCGGATCAGGATATCGGCCGCCACATCGCCAATCGCGAGATTGCGGATATGCAATTCTTCGACGAATGCCGGAAGATGCGGATTGCGGAAATGCACCTCGCGCCGCCCATAATCGCAATGCAATCCGAGACAGGCTTCCAGAAACGCATAAGGCGCGGCGCTCGCCCACGCCTGCGGCATGCAGGCCACCGGATAGAGCGTGGGCGCGCCGAGCCGGCGCCGCGCGAAGCCGCAGAAGAGTTCCGGCAACCGCATGAGATCGAGCCGCGATGCGGCCTCGAACATGCCGCGGAAGAGGAGCGAGGCTTCGCGGCGGAATCCATATCGCCCCAGCCCCAGCGCGATGAGCGAATTGTCGTGCGGCCACACCGAACCGTTATGATAGGAGATCGGATTGTAGCGCACCGCATCGGCGGACAAGGTACGGATGCCCCAGCCGGTGAAGTTTTCGGGCATCAACAGCTTGTGCGCGACGCGCTGTGCGCGCTCCGGGCTTGCAATGCCCGACAGCAGCACCTGCCCCGCATTGGAGGCGCAGACGAGGCAGGGCTTCTTGTTGCCGTCCAGCGCCAGCGCATAAGTGCCCAGTTCTTCCGACCAGAATTTCTCTTCGAACGCGCGGCGCAGATCTTCGGCCTGCCGTTCGAGGTCTTCGGCGCGCGCCGCATGCCCCAACTGCCGCGCAACTTCGGCGATGCCGCGCTTGGCGGCATAGACATAACCCTGCACTTCGCACAGCGCGATCGGCCCCTGCGCCAGCGATCCGTCGGCATGCATGATGGAATCGCTGGAATCCTTCCAGCCCTGATTGACGAGGCCGTCCTTGCCTTCGCGGAAATATTCGACGAAGCCGTCGCCGTCCCGGTCGCCGTCCTTGTCGATCCAGTCGAGCGCCGCCTCGATGTTCGGCCACAGCGCGCGCAGCGTGTCCAGATCGCCCGTGCGTTCGTGATAGGCGGCGGCAAGCTGAACGAAAAGCGGCGTGGCATCGACGCTGCCGTAATAGCGCCCGAACGGCACTTCCTTCAGCGCCGCCATCTCGCTGTGCCGGATCTCGTGCAGGATTTTCCCCGGCTGCGCATCCATCGCCGGATCGTTCTCGGTCGCCTGTGTGGCGGCGAGAAATCCCAGCACGCCTTTCGCGAAGATCGGCGAGGCCCACAGCGTCTGCAACGCCGCGATCAATCCGTCGCGCCCGAACGGCGTGCTGAACCACGGCGTGCCGGCGCACGGATAAGGGCCTTGCGGCGTCATGGTCGTCAGCATCTGAAGGTCGGATTTGGAACGCTTGAAAAGCCGCGTCACCAGCCGGTGCGAACAGTCGATCGCCACGCCGCCTTCATGCGCCTTGCGCGCATCGCGCCGCGCCGCGCGATAGGGAATGGAATAGGGATCGCCGGGCATGGAGTCCGATGCGCCGCAATGCATCGTCATCACGATCGCGGTCTCGGCGTCGGCCTCCAGCGTGAAATCGTAAGAGGCGATCCCCTTGGCGATTGCGCGCGGCGCCGGATCGAAGCGGATGCACATCGACCGCTGTTTCCCGTCGAGCCCGTCATAGTCGTAATGCACGCTGGCGGCATCGGGGTGGCGCGTCGTGATCGTCCCGCGCCGGGGGCGTTGCGCGCCGCGCACTTCGAAGATATCCGCGAAATCGGTTCCGGTGCGGATCTCCATGAGGCATTGCTGCTTCTGCGTGTTGAAATTCCGCACCGCAATGCGCTCATACACCGTGTTGCGCCAGATGAAGCGCGAGCGCCGGATATGCAGCGTCTCGCGCGGCAGCACGATGCGGTCACCCTGATAGATGTCGGGATTGGAAAGATCGGCCGTCAGCACGACATTGTCGTCGTCGATCGCGGAACTCAGCAGAAGCGGCCGCTGCCCGAACAGGAGCAGTTCGAGCTGCGAGAGATAGCGCATGTCGTTGTGGAAGATGCCGCCCGGCGTCAGCCCTGGATCGGCGACGTCGCCCAACTGGTCGAACAGCGCGAAGGTATCGCCGTTCTTGAGCGTGCGCGGCCACAATTCCTGGATGGACGCCGTCGCCTGGATATAGAAGGAAGGCGTTTCGCTTTTGCTTGCGCCGCTCGCATGAACATTCATCGCTGCGCCTCGTCGACGAGCGGGCAGGGTATCAGGCTGCCACGCGCGCCGGAACCGGGTTATCGGTCAGCAAAGCCTTGTAGATGTCCACATATTGCGCGGCCATGACGGCGGAACAATAGCGCAGATCGAAGCAGGCGCGCACCGTCTTGCGGGACAAGGTGTCGATGCGCTCCACCGCCGCCACCGCCTCGTCCACATTCCCGACGATGAATCCGCTGCGGCCGTGCTCGATGACTTCGGGAACCGAGCCGCGGTCGAACGCGATCACGGGCGTTCCGCACGCCATGGCCTCGATCATGACGAGGCCGAACGGTTCCGGCCAGTCGATCGGGAACAACAGCGCGCGTGCATTGCCGAGGAAAAGCTGTTTCTGCGCCTCGTTGATCTCGCCGATGAACTCCACATGCGGGCTCTCCGCGATCCGCGGCGCGACCACATTGTCGTAATAGTCCCTGTCCACCGCATCCACTTTCGCGGCAATCTTCAGCGGCAACCCGGCGCGTTCGGCGATCCGGATGGCGCCGATGGGGTTCTTCTCCGGCGAGATGCGCCCGAGGAACGCGAGATATTCCTTCGGCTTCTCGATCAGATGGAACTGGTCCGCCGGCAGGCCGTGATAGACCGTGCCGCGCCAGTTCACCGGCGGCATCGGCGCGCGCTGGCTGTGGGAGATCGACACCAGCGGCGCGCGGTTGAACACCCGGTAAAGCGGCTGGATCTCCGGCAGGTCCAGGCGGCCGTGCAGCGTCGTCAATGTCCGATGGGTAATGTCGCGGAAAACCGGAAACTGAAAGAAATCGATGTGGAAATGCAGCATGTCGAATTCGTGCGCGCGCTGCGCGACACGTTCGAGCATCAAGAGATTGTACCAGACGGAATTATGCATCTGCCCGTCCAGCCGCAGCGCGCGCGGCACCACCGGATCGAGTTCGGCATTGGTGATGGAATCCCCGCTCGCAAACAGCGTCACATCGTGGCCCTGCCGGACGAGTTCTTCGGTCAGCCACGAAACGACCCGTTCCGTGCCGCCGTAAAGCTTGGGCGGAACGCTTTCCACCAAAGGTGCGATCTGTGCGATTTTCATTTTGCGGAAGCCTGCGGCAGTTACACCAAATAACGGGCGCAATTCCGAGCGGTTCCCGGCGAGTACCGTGCGATGCCGTACAATCATCAGGAAAACGCCTGCAAGTTGAAAGGAATAGCTAACCACCCGCAATGCTGGACTCGGCAAGAAGAAAGGACGAAACTCTTGTTAGTGCTGGGGCGCGATCGCGCCATTGGGATGAGCCTGAGTAAGTGCGCGGTGGGCGCCACAGCCCTTGAAAGGATGAGGGCTGCTTGAGTTCACTTCTGTTTTCAGATGGCGATCTGGCCATGGAAGCCGCACACCAACATCTCGACTCCGGGATGGCGCAGCGCGTTCTCGAATCCGCGCCCACCATCATCTATGTCTACGACGTCAAAACCGGACGCAGCACGTTCCAGAACCGCCGTTTCAGCGAGCTTCTGGGCCAGCCGCCCGCCGCGCCGGGCGAAGACTGGAGCCATTTCATCCATCCGGATGACCGGCTGCGCTTCACCGAGCATTGCCAAAACCTGAAAGCGATCAAACCGGACGAAACGCTCTTCTGGGAATTCCGCATGCGCGCGGCCAACGGGCAATGGCGCTGGTTCATGAGCCGCGACGTGCTTCTATCCGCCGACGCGGGCGGCAAGCCGCATCTCATCGTCGGCAACGCGATGGACATCACCGAACAGAAGAGCGCCGAAGAGCACAAGGAAATCCTGTTCGGCGAAATGCGCCACCGCGCGAAAAATCTCGTGTCGCTGGTGGAGGCGATCGGCCGCCTGTCGCGCCCGCGCAACCGCCCGGACGTGGACGATTTCATCAACGCCTATATGGAGCGCCTGAAAGCGATCCTGAGAACCGGCGACATCGTGCTGTCGTCGGATGCGCGCACGGCGGATTTGCGCGCCGTCATCGAAACCGCGGTCGCGCCGTTCTGCAGCGACGATTCCCCCGGACGGATCGTGCTGGAGGGGCCGCCCATCGCGCTGTCAGAGCGCACCGCGGGCAGCCTGGCGCTCGCGTTCCACGAGCTTGCGACCAACGCGATGAAATACGGCGCGCTCTCCGCCCCAGCCGGCAGCATCTCCGTCCGATGGTCGCTGACGGATGACGGCGAAACGCAACACTTCTCTCTGGCATGGAACGAAAGCGGCGGCCCGACCGTGGCCCAGCCCAAAGCGGACGGCTTCGGCGGCAAGGTGATCCGCCATGCCGTGGCGCATGAAGCCAATGGCCGCATCGCGCTCGATTATCTGGCCAACGGCCTGCGCTGCACCATCGCCTTCGACGTCCCGAAGGACAGCGCGCGTTAGGGTCCGGCCTCAATTGCCATCAATCAAATCAAAACGTGTCATGGCCCGCAAAAGCGGGCCATCCAGGTGAAGCGCGCTCAACTTCCGAAAGAAGAGTCTGTGTCACCTGGGTGGCCCGCTTTTGCGGGCCATGACAATCAGTTTTCGCGTTCCAATTAAGTAAGGACCTAATGAATGGAGTGACCGTCGGCGCTTTTTGCCGGTGGCGGCAGTTCCGGCGGCGGCGGTTGCGGCGCGCGCACGGCCGGTCCCTGCGTGCCCGAATGAATGGGAAGGCGCAGCGACAGACGCGCTTTGCCGGCGGGCGTCTTCTCGATCCAGTATTCGGCCTTCAACTGTTCGGCGAGCGCGCCCAGAATGCGCTGCGGCGTCGGGCGCCCCGAATTCATGCTCGCCCGGTCGAAGATGCCGTCCTCGACCCACAGGATGAGATGATCCGGCCCGTCGCCGCCGAAGAACACCTCGACATCGCGCCGGGCTTCGTCGTTCTGCGGCGAAAACAACTCCACGGTCAGCGCCTCGACCGCGAAGAACGCCGCCGGCGTCGCCATGTCGGGCGGCAGAAGCCAGTCCTCGGAATTGACGATGAGCCTGTACCGGATGCCACTTTCCACGGCGATGGTGCGCATCTGGTCGGCGAGTTCGGCGAACAGGCGGCGCATGTCCACGATCGGCGTCGTCTCGTTCATTTCCATCAGGCGCTGGATCAGCGTCAGCGCGCCGACCCGCGCGAGGATCTGCGCGAAGGCAAGCTGGCTCGGGCGGTCGGCGATGTTCTGCGAATAGAGGCTGATGAGGCTCGCCACGATCTGCAGATTGTTCTTGATGCGGTGATGAATTTCGCGCGCCATGGCGGATTTCTGCGCCAGCGCGGAATTCAGCGTCCGGTCGCGGTCGCGGATCGAACCCGCCATCTGCTTCATTTCGTGGCCGAGAATCCGGAATTCCTCCGGCGCCTCTTCCAGCTCGTTCAACTCCAGGGCGAAATGGTTCTGCGCATAGGCTGCCGACACGCGCTTCAGATAGGTCGTCCAGCGGATCACGAAACGCTCGGTGCCCAGCCACATCGCCACCGACGCCAGGATCACCATCAGGATCGGCAGCAGGATATTGCCCAGAAGATAGAGGCGCGTGACGCCGAACGGCATCGGCTCCGGCATGGCGAATGCGATCAGCCGGCGGCTGCCGGGTATCTCTTCCGCCGTCCAGCGCCAGCGGCCTTCCTTGCCGTCCGCCGCCTTGAAGGTGTGCTGCTTGTGATCGGCATAGGACTGGGAAACCGCGCGGTTCAGGCCCGCCGGTACGGGTTTGTTCGCGGCGATGATCGTTCCGTTGCGGTCGGCAATCAGCATCAGCGCCGCCGGCGGCAGGCGCCCATAAGGCTCCGTCTGGCTCACCCAGCGCAAATCGAGCGACGCGATCAGCACCCCCTGAAACGCCCCCGAAGGATCGTGCACCGGCTGCAGATAGGGCAGAACCTCCTGCCGCAGCGCGCTGCTATAGAACACCGGCGGAATCCCGGCGGTCTTGCGCGCCGCGATGCGCTTCCACCATTCGAATTTGGAATAGTCCGCCGCATCGAACTTGCCCGTGGCCGAACACACCGGTTTCCCGGCCGCATCGACATAGGAAAGGTTGAGAATGCTGGGCAGCCCGAGCAGGGACACCTTCAGCAAGCCGCCGCACACTTGCGGCCCGGCCTGCAATTCCGGCCGCACGGCAAGCCCTTTCAGCAGATGCGACGCGCCGACGAAGATGTTCTGCTCATTGTGCGTGGCATAGGTCGCCGTCTGCCGCAGCAGATCGTCGATCGCCGTCTGCCGCGCGCGAACGTGCATGACGCCCTGCGCGATGCTCGCTATCGCGAGCGGCGCCAGTGCCAGCACCACAATCAGCATTAGTTGCGAGCGAAGCGATTTCGCTTTCAGCACACGCCAGCGCCCCCCGCATGGCGGCGGTCCTTACCCGTGAGCCTTTTCGGTGACGGACCTTCCGAATTTGAAAAACGCATCGGTGGGATCTTCCGGCTGTTCCGACCGGCTCGGTAATACGCCATCTTTGCCTTCGACGAGACTTTCGAGCCGCTTGCGCGCGCGCGACACGCGGCTCTTGATCGTTCCGACCGCGCATCCGCAAATTGCGGCCGCTTCGTCGTAACTGAATTCCCCCGCGGTGAGAATAAGCGCTTCCTTCTGCTCGAAGGGGAGCTGGTTGAAGGCGCGCATCAGATCGGACAGATCGAGCGAGGCATGCTGCTCCGGCTCCATGCTTTCCGAATGCAGGCCTTCCGCCGCCGCGTAATTCGCCACCGTCTTGGCGCGGCGGTGATTGGAATAGAACTCGTTGCGCAGGATGACGAACAGCCACGCCTTCAGGTTAGTGCCGGGGCGGAATTTGTCGCGCGCCTGCAGCGCCTTGGCCAGCGTCTCCTGCGCCAGATCGTCGGCGAGATCGCGCTTGCCGCACAGCGAGCGGGCGAAGGCGCGCAACACCGGCACCATCTCGACCAGACCGTTGCGGAAGTCGCGCTCTTCGTCCTTCGTCATCGGACGAGGCGCTTCGTGGTGTTCATGGGAAGGCAGGGGCCGGTTCATGCATCCGCGTCCTTCTTGCCGTCGATCTTTTGCAGGATCGCCATGAACTCGTCGGGGACGGGCTCGGAGGCGACGGAATCGAAGAAGCGGCGCAATCCCTGGGTGATCGCCTTTTGCTGTGCCCGGTGGGTCTGGGGCTTGTGACCGCGCGTGCCGGCCTGGCCCGCGTTGGGTTCGCCGGCAGTCATCACGCCACCTTCGCGCATTTTTTCGGCCATTTCGGACTCCAGAACGAAATCACGCATGATATCAATCGGTTAGAGGTTGCCATTTCCTGCCGCCTCGCCCCGCCCGCGAGAATAACCCGACGGGGGCTTTTTTGTTCCCTCCAAGGAACTTTCTTTTTGTCCGCCGCGTTGTGCCGGTATCGAGACACTCTGGATCAAGAAAAGAAGGCCGCGCCTGATGAGCATGACCGCCACACTCGGACCCCATCTTCCTTATCTCCGCCGCTATGCGCGGGCCCTGACGGGCTCGCAGACCAGTGGAGACGCTTACGTCCGGGCTTCCCTCGAAGCGCTTCTGGAGGGAAACGCCGAACTGGCGAAAGATGTTCCTCCCCGCATTGCGCTCTACAAGCTGTTTCACGTCCTGTGGTCGTCGTCGGGCAAATACGAGCCCGCCGCCCAGTCATCGAAGGGTGGTGTGGAAGCCCGGTTGCAATCGCTTCTGCCCACCAACCGCGAAGCGCTTCTCTTGACCGCGGTGGAGGGTTTCACCGTCCCGGAAGTCGCCATGATCCTGGACTGGAGCGAAAGCGAGGTCGAACAGGCGATCGGGGCGGCGCTCAAATCCATCGACCGGGACCTCGAATCCCGCGTCCTCATCATCGAGGACGAGACGATCATCGCCCTCGACATCGAGAACCTGGTCGCCGAGATGGGCCACAAGGTCACCGGCATCGCCACCACCCGCGACGACGCCATCCGCATGGCGAAGGAGCAGAGGCCGGACATCATCCTCACCGACATCCAGCTTGCCGATGGCAGCTCGGGTATCGACGCGGCGGTCGCGATCCTGAAGGATTTCGACATCCCGGTGATCTTCATCACCGCCTATCCGGAACGCCTGCTGACCGGCGAACGCCCGGAGCCCACCTATCTCATCACCAAGCCGTTCAGCCGCGACACCGTGCGCGCAACCCTCGGCCAGGCGCTGTTCTTCCACCGCTCCATGGCCCCGGCCTGATCTTCACGATCCCGCGATAAGAAACGGCGGCACCGCCGCCGTTTCATTTCCGGAATGTCATGTCGCATTCGTCACTGGAAGGCGGCGAAACAGGCGCGCATTCTGCGTCCCGTCGCGTGGGAGCGCGTCGGCAAATGCGAACATGGTTGATCGCCGAAGGCATTACCGGGCTGATTGCTGCGGTAGCGTCCTATATTTGGGGATATCTCGACGGGCGCGCGGAAATCCGCGAGCGATGGCACGCGATCGTGGATGACCTCAGCGAAGCGGATTAGCCGCGGCCCTGCTCCGTCGCCAGCAGCATCCCGAACGGGCGCATCGCCGGCACATGCATGGCTATGGTGTGCAGCAGGATCAGCGCCGGGATCGCCGTGATCGCGGCATAGGCGCCCCACATCCACACCAGCGCCGCCACCACCAGGAAGATCGCCACCGGGCTGACCACGATGCGGCGCGACAACAGCCAGGGCTGCACCAGATAGGCTTCGATCGTGTCGATGGACAGCAGCAGCACGGGCGGCAACGCCATCTGCCAGATGGTGTGCCCGTTGATGAGCCCATAGATCGCCGAGGCGACGATCACCGTCGTCGGCCCGATGATCGGCACGAAATTGAGAAGCCCGTAGGCCACGCCCCACAACAGCCCGTGCGGAATCCCCGCGAGGCGAAAGGCGACGGTCGTCACCACCGTCAGCCCGACATTGATCATGGCAAGGGTGAAGAGATAGCCGGACACGCGCGATTTCACGTCGCGGCAGATGCGCGCCATGCGCAATCGCCCGGCCACCGTGCGCGGCAACAGAATGAGCTGGCTCGTATAATGCCGCCGCGTGGACAGAAGGAAGATGGTCAGCACCGTCACATAGACGATCTTGGCCAGAATGCCCGGCGCCGTGCTGGCCAGCGCATAAAGCACGCCGTCGCTTTCGACGACCGGCACGACCTTTCCGCCTTGCGCCGCCGCGGTGCCGTGCGAGATCTGTTGCGACGCATTCTCCACCGCCGCCAACTGCTTGCGGATCGGACTCAGCTTCATCTCCACCGAATGCATGATCGCCGGCCCGCGCTTGACGACATCGGCGACGGACGGCGCGAACTTCAGACCGGCGAAGACCAGAACCGAAACGGTCGCCACCACCACAACAAGCGCCGCCAGTCCCGCCGGCAGGCGTAGTCTTTCCAGCGCAGCGCTGGCAGGCGCCAGCACCAGCGCCAGCACGACGGCCACCGCCGTCGGCGCTAGGATATCGGCCGCCGCCACCCCGATGGCGAGCATGGCCACGGTGGCCAGAAGCACCATGCAGATCCGCATGACCTGCAGGTCGCGCCGCATGGAGAACGGCCCGCCCACATCCTCCAGGATCGAGGTCATGGCGGCCAACCGGTCGAGCGGATTCATCGGTGCATCCCGGGCGCGCGCCCGAGGTCCTCAACAAGGCTTCGATTTTCAGGAGGCGAGAGGACACCCGATGCGGGGTGTCGAAGGGGCTGGGGCGTACCGGATCGGACGTCCTCTCGCCTTAACAATGTGTGACCCCCAAATCCGTTCCAAAGATTTTCGCTAGACAGGGGGACGTCCCCGCACCGCGTTGGAGACGCCCGCCACGATCAGCAGGATCACAAAAACGACGAGCAGGACCTTGGCGATGGTGGCGGCAAGCCCCGCCAGCCCGAAGAAGCCGAGATAGGCTGCAACCAACGCCAGAAGAAAAAAGATCAGCGCCCAACCGAGCATGGAAATGTTCCTTCGTTCAATCGAAGGAACAACCGGCGAGACGGCGTAAAAGTTCCCGGCGGACGAAATGTCAGTCGCGGCGGCGGCGCTTCTTCAGGAAAACCTCGGCCAGCCCCAGCGCGCCCGCGCCCAGCAGCGCGGCCAGCGGGCTGGAACCGGAGGTGAGCAGCGAGATGAACGGAGACTCCCGCGGGCGTCGCACCGCGAAGATAAGAAGCGCGATCACCGGACCCGCCAGCAGGAGGATGGCGGTGATAGCCGCCGCCCCCGCCACGCCGGCGACATTCACGAAAGCCTGATCGATCGCATAGGCGGCGCAGAACACGCCGATGAAGATCAGCGATGCGAGAAACAAAAGCCCCAAAAAAGCCGCGGCCACCTTCGCGATCATGGGCGTTTACCGGCGCAGCAGAAGGACGCCGAGCAACGCGCCGATCCCCATCGCCACCGCGCACGCCACCAGCGGCTGCTCGCGCACGGTTTCGCGAAGCTGCTCGGCATTGTCGTTGGTCCATTCCTCGACCTGCGAGGTGAGCTGGTCGGCCATGTCTTCGGTGTTGCGCAGCATCTCGTTGAGGCGCGCGGTCGCCGCGTCGCCCACGCCGCCGGCGAGGCCCTTCATGTCGGACTGCAGCGCTTCCAGATCGTCGCGCAGCGCTTCGAGGCGGTTTTCCAGCGAATTCGATTTCTTGCGCGCGGCCATGTCGTCATCCTTCGGAATTGGGGAGCCCCCTTGGGGAAGATAATGCCCGATGGAACCTTGCGTTGCATAGGGCAGGAGCGGTTAAGAAACAACCAGAACGACCGCGCCCTTCCAGTTCTTGAGGGTGCAGGCCACCGTCTGCCCCAGGAATAGATGGTCGCCCACCCGGCGGCTGGCGCCGATCACGATCAGATTGGCCCCCGACTTTTCGGCTTCCTCCAGAATGGCCGCGTCCGGGGCGATGTCGGTATGCACCGCGGTCTTGATGCGCTCATGCCCGTAGCGCCGGGCGAGCTTCACCGCATCGTCCAGCACCGCCTTCTGGTTTCGTTTTTGCGCCTGTTTGTTGGCGCGGCGCCGGGTGCCGTTGCTGGCCGGACGTTCGCCGACATGCAGCGCCGTCACGGTGCTTTCCTTCGGCGCCGACAAGGCGAAGGCGATCTCCGCGCCGTTGCGTGAGGCCTCGGTGCCGTTCACCGGAACCAGAATGTCGAACCCCTTGCTGTCCAGTATCGCCGGTTCGCGCCCCGCGATCACCAGCGCGAGCGATCCCTCGAAGTCCTTCACCACCTTGTCCACCTGCGCGCTGAAGCCGCCGTCTTTCAGGTGCATCTTCTCCAGGCCGAGAAAGAGCATGTCATAGCCCTTCTCGCCTTCCTTCTTCACCGCTTCTGCGGGCTGCGTTTCGATGCGCGCGGAGACTTCCACCTTCTCCGGCTTGTCCTCCTTCTGGTCTTCGCTGGCGGCGCGATGGCCTTCCTTCGCGCCTTCCGTCGCCACCTCCTTCAACGGCGCTTCGGCTTTCTTCTCTTCCTCTCTGCTGCCGGGCTTGCGCTTTTCCAGTTGCACCACCGTCACCGGCATGCCGCGCTGGCCCGCGATGAACCCGGCAAGCCGCGTGGCGAACGCGCCGTTGGCGCTTTCGTCGGCGGTGACGAGCAGCCGCTCGAACCGGCTGACGAAACCCTTCTCGTCGAGTTCTTCCTTCTCCAGCCGCTCCTTCTCGTCCTTGCGCATGGGCAGGCGGCGCAGGCCCCAGCGCAGCATGGGCGGCATCGCCATGGTGGTGAGAACCGCCATGGTCACGATCATGGTGTAGAGATTCTGGGTGAGCGCGCCCATCGTCAAGCCGATGGAGGCGACGATCACCTCCGTCGATCCGCGCGCATTCATGCCGCAGCCGAGCGCGGTGGATTCCGCCGCCGTCAGTCCGCTCGCCATGCCGCCCGCGAACGCGCCGCTGAATTTTCCGACGCTGGCGATGAGAACGAGCCCCGCCGTCATGGCCGCGAGCGTGGGATCTTTGAGGATCGTCAGATCGGCGGACAATCCGGATATGCCGAAGAAGATCGGCATCATGAAGGCGGTGATGAAGCCGCGGATCTCGTCCTCGATATGCTGCGACAGGATCGGCGACTCGCCGACCAGCACGCCCGCCACGAACGCGCCCAGCACGGTGTTCACGCCGATGGCCTGCGTGATGAGCGCCATCAGCAGCATCACGATCAGAATGGCGGTGATGACGGCATATTCGCTGACGAAGGTGTCGTTCACCCAGCGGATGAGCCAGAACACCAGCTTGCGCCCCACCGTGTAGGACAGGATGAGGAAGATCGCGGTCCCGATCACCGTCTGAGCAAGGGGGCCGAGCGCGACGGCACCCGCACCCGCGATGCCGAGCGTGATGGAGACGATCACCCAGCCCGTCGTGTCCTCCATGATGGCGGAGGCGACGATGATCTGGCCCAGATTGCGGCGCATGAAGTTCATCTCGCGCACCACCATCGCCACGATTTTGATCGAAGAGATCGACAGCGCCGTGCCGATGAACAGCGCGGCGACGAGCTTGCTGCCCTCCGTGGGCAGGATCGACGGCGGCAGGAACCAGGCTGCCGCGAAGCCGCAGGCGAACGGCACCGCCACGCCCGTCGCCGTCACCCATAGGGCGGGCGCGCCGACTTTGCGCACCAGCTTCAGATCGGTCTCCATGCCGGTGAGCAGCAACAGCATCATCACGCCCATGTCGGAGATGCCCTTGAGCAGGTTCTTGATCTTGGGATCGCCGGGGAAGATCAGGTCGTGCGCCTGCGGCCATATCCAGCCGAACAGCGACGGCCCCAGGATCAGCCCCGCCAGCAGATTGCCGATCACCGCGGGCTGGCCGAAGCGTTGCAGGATCTCGCCGAGGCCGCGCCCCACAAAAAGAAGCAGGACGACCTGCGCCGTGAGGATCACCTCGTCGGTGCCGCCAAGCCCGTTGCCGCTATCAGCGTTGCCGCCCGCGTGCTTCTGCGCAGCGGCCAATGCCGCGCTGGCGAGCAGGCAGAAACCGGTGCCAAGCGCAACGGCAAGGGTGCTTCTCTTCTTCACGGAAATCCTGGAATGGATGGTGCCCGTTCCCACAACGCACGCCCGTTCCGCAAAGTTCCGCGCAGCGTTGCGGGGCCGCGCGCCATAACCTACAAGGTGCGCCTTCGTGGGAGCAGCGCATGAAACTTGCGACTTTCAACGTGAACGGCGGCGCGGACGAACTGGGCGTCACCGATGGCGAGCGCATCGTCTCGCTGACGCGCGCGGCCCCCATGCTGCCCGCCACCATGTCGGGCCTCATCGCCAAATGGGACAGTCTCGCCCGCGACGTGCAGCAGATCGTGCGCGAAGCGATGGTTGTCCATGACCTGCGCGCGGTGCGCTTGCGCGCGCCGGTGCCGCGGCCCGGCAAGGTCATGGCCATCGGCCTCAACTATGCCGACCACATAAAAGAAACCGGCGCGGAGACGCCGAAGGACCAGACCTGGTTCTGCAAGCAGCCCACCGCGGTGAACGGCCCGTTCGATCCCATCCAGATTCCGAAAGCCTCGCACATGGTGGATTGGGAAGCGGAGCTTGTGGTCGTCATCGGCAAGGGCGGCCGCCACATTCCGCGCGAACAGGCGCGCGCGCATGTGTTCGGCTATGCCTGCGGCAACGATGTGAGCGTGCGCGACTGGCAGAAGCGCACATCGCAATGGATCATCGGCAAGGGCTTCGACACCCATGCCCCGTTCGGCCCGTGGATCACCACGGCGGACGAGGTGGGCGATCCGCACACGCTCGACATCAAATGCCTCGTCAACGGCGAAACGCGGCAAAGCTCCAACACCCGCAATCTGGTGTTCAAGGTGGAAGACCAGATCGCGCTGCTTTCGCAGGCTATGACGCTGGAGCCGGGCGACATCATCTACACCGGCACGCCCGGCGGCGTGGGCATGGCGATGAATCCGCAAGTCTGGCTCAAGCCCGGCGACACCTGCCGCGTGCAAATCGAAAAACTCGGCGCCATCGAAGCGGTGTGCGAAGCGGAGACATAGTTTCCGGCAGGTCGCGCAAAAATTTTTCCGATTTTTTTGCGCCCGAACACCCCCTGCGCAGCGCGAAAATTCGCCGATTACCGAACCCGTCCAACCGCTTAGACGATTTTCCTGCCTTCAGGACAATTAGCTTGACACCGCAACGGTGGTCCCGTACATTCCTCTCAATTCTCGAACTGCGCCCAAACCCCAGCCGCCCGTGAAAACCGGCGGTTTTTCTGTGTTTTGGAACGCCGTTCCTACCACCACCCACCGCTGTCATGGCCCGCCAAGTGCGGGGGGGTATAGGAATATGACGCGAACTTAACATTCGATGGAATAACAAATTCAGTGCGACGGGCGCGAGAGTCTTACGCCTTCTCCTTTGCGCCCATCGGAGAGGATAAATTCCACGCCTGCTTTCTCGATAGCTCTTTGCACAGCTTCGACCGTGCTGACACGAGGATCGACTTCACCACGCTCCAGCCGCGTGACGGCATTCAGAGACACAATGGCCTTGTCGGCCAGTTGCTGCTGAGACCAGCCTAAGAGGGCGCGGGCCGCTCGGATTTGACGCGGAGTGATCATGGCGATCACGATCCGCAGACAGGCTATTTTCCGCTACTAAGAGAGTATTTTTTAACCTCTATAGGGTTGTAATAGTCCTCTTATGGGCTCCACCGAAGGCATTTCACTCGTGTCCGTCGAATCGCTCCCGCGTCCGGTCCCCGAATCACGGACACGCGCCTTTCTGGCGAAGACGTTGTGTTGCTTGGCCTTGCTCTCGATTTACGGTTGCTCCCTGAGCAGCGCAACGGGCACTTATCTTGCCAAATTCACAAATGGTTTGGCGCGACTGGAACTGGTGCAGTCCGGCGATCACATGCTGACAGGCGAAGTTGATTGGGTTTCTTTTGATACAAACGGGCGGCTCACCAGCAGCAGCGCGAGCGTGACCGGCATGATGGACGGCGGAGCCGTCAATCTGACATTCAAAGGGAACGCCTTCTTATCCGGAACATCGACCGGGGCGGGCGAGCTTGGCTGGAATGGGATCACGCTGACGGGTAATTTCAACGGCGGAAAGGTGAGCACCGTCACCTTCGCGAGGGCGAACGAACTCGAATATCAATGGACCCTCGTGGCAGTCGAGAAAAATGCGCAAGCCATTGCCTTCGCCCGCGAACAGGCCGAACGGCAGCGTCAGGAGGACGCCAAGCGCAATCAACGGGTTGCGAGGATTGAAAAACTCACGGCCATTTTGAAAAATTTCGATACCGAAGCTTCGGTTCATCTGCACCGCTGGCCCGGTGCTGAAAAAACCATGCAAGCGATCACATCGGACATGGAAGCCAAATTACAGCAAGAACATTCGCTAGAGGGCAACGGAGTTGCGCGCGGGCAATTGGCCGTCGCGATCAACCAAGACGATGTTTCGGCGGAGCAGATGCACAATCAGCTACTGTCTTTGAAGAATGATTTCACCAACAATGTTGAGCCAATGATGGCTATAGCGGGAAGGGCCAAATCGATCTGTGCATCAGATAGCCGACCCGATGTTGCTTCCGCCTGCCAAGCATTTTCCCAAGCCTATGCAACGGCGCTCCCACAATACCAAGCTGTTTCGACTGGTCTCGACCATCTGGAATCGATTTATCAAATAGAGCACCAAAAACATCAAGACATCATGCAGGCTGCAACGGCGGCAAATTAGCAATCAACTGCAAAATCGCCCGTACAAGCATTCTCAATGTTTCGGCT
>JAFECN010000205.1 GCA_018242145.1 Pseudomonadota bacterium | reverse complement strand
CGTGCTCACCACATCGCGCACCATCGGCGACAAATGGCTCGTCACCAGCGGCGTGAAGCCCGGCGAGAAAGTGATCGTGGAAGGCCTTCAGAAAGTGCAGCCCGACATGCCGGTGCATGCCGTTCCGGCCTCTTCGGATAATGCGCCGCAGGCGAAACCGGGCGCGCACTGATGGGCATTTCGCAGTTTTTCATCGAACGGCCGGTTTTCGCCTGGGTGATCGCGATCGTAATCGCCCTGTTGGGCGTGATCGCCATCGACACGCTGCCGGTCACGCAATACCCGACGATCGCGCCGCCTGCGGTGACGATCAGCGCGCGCTATCCCGGCGCGGACGCGGCCACGGTGCAAAACTCGGTCACGCAGGTGATCGAGCAGCAGCTCACCGGCGTGGACAATCTGCTTTATTTCTCCTCCTCGTCCAGCTCGAACGGACAGGTCTCGATCACCGCGACGTTCGCGCCGGGCACCAATCCCGACATCGCGCAGGTTCAGGTGCAGAACAAGGTGCAGCAGGCGATGTCGATCCTGCCGCAGGAGGTTCAGCAGCAAGGCGTCGTCGTCCAGAAATCGCAATCGAGCTTTCTTCTGATCGTGGCCCTGTACGACACCACCGGGCGCTACACCAATATCGACATCTCCGACTTCCTCGGCAGCAAGCTGCAGGACCCGCTATCGCGCGTGTCCGGCGTCGGCCAGGCGCAGGTGTTCGGCTCGCCCTACGCCATGCGCATCTGGCTCGATCCCTTCAAGCTCAACAGCTTCGGGCTGACGCCGGGCGATGTGCAGCAGGCGATCCTGGCGCAGAACACGCAGGTATCGGCGGGCGAGCTGGGCGCGCTTCCCGCGATCAAGGGCCAGGAGCTGGATGCGACGGTGACCGCGCAATCGCGCCTGACCACGCCGGAGCAGTTCCGCAACATCGTGCTGAAGGCCAGCCAGAACGGCGCGCTGGTGCGCCTGCGCGACGTGGCGCGGGTGGAGCTGGGCGCGCAGAGCTATTCCGTCGTCAGCCGCATGAACGGAAGGCCATCGGCCGGCATCGCCATCCAGCTTGCGCCCGGCGCCAACGCGCTCACTACGGCGGACGCCGTGAAAGCAAAGGCGCGTTCGCTGGCGGGCAGCTTTCCCCCCGGCGTGAAGCTCGCCTTTCCGGTGGACAACACCACCTTCATCCGCCTGTCCATCAACGACGTGATCAAGACGCTGATCGAAGCCACGATCCTCGTCGTCATCGTGATGTTCATCTTCCTGCAGCATTGGCGCACGACGCTGATCCCCGCCATCGCGGTGCCGGTGGTGCTGCTGGGCACGTTCGGCGTGCTGGCGGCGTTCGGCTATTCGATCAACACCCTCACCATGTTCGCGCTGGTGCTGGCCATCGGCCTTCTGGTGGACGATGCGATCGTGGTGGTCGAGAACGTCGAGCGCATCATGCGCGAGGAAGGCCTGCCGCCCAAGGAAGCGACCAAGAAATCCATGGGCGAGATCACCGGCGCCCTGATCGGCATCGCGCTGGTGTTGTCCGCGGTGTTCCTGCCGATGGCGTTCTTCGGCGGATCGACCGGCGTGATCTACCGGCAGTTCTCCGTCACCATCGTGTCGGCGATGGTGCTGTCCATCACCGTGGCGCTGATCCTGACGCCGGCGCTGTGCGCCACGCTGCTCACGCCCATTCCCAAAGGCGGCGCCGATCACAGCTCGGACGCGGTGCATGGCCGCTTCTTCCGCTGGTTCAACGACACCTTCGAATACGGCCGCGACCGTTATTACAGCGCGCTGAAGCGCTTCCTCGGCTGGGTGCGCCCGGCGCTGCTGATCTATGCGGGCATCATCGCGGTGCTGGTAGTGCTGTTCGTGCGCCTGCCCACCGCCTTCCTGCCGGAAGAAGACCAGGGCGCGATCTTCACCCAGATCATTCTGCCCGTGGGCGCCACGCAGGCGCGCACGCTGGAGGTGGCCAAGAAGGTCGAGAAATACTGGATGACCGACGAGAAGAAGAACGTGGACACGGTCTTCGTCGTGGCCGGGTTCTCCTTCGCGGGCGCGGGCCAGAACTCGGCGATGGCCTTCGTGCATCTGAAGCCCTGGAAGGAACGCTCCGGCTTCGCCAACAGCGCGCAAGGCATCGTGCAGCGCGCGATGGGCACGTTCATGCGCTATCGCGACGCGATGGTGTTCGCGCTGATCCCGCCTGCGGTGCAGGAACTGGGTCAATCATCGGGTTTCGACGTGGAGATGGAAGACCGCGGCAATCTCGGCCATGCGGGGTTGATGAAGGCGCGCGATCAGTTCCTGGCGCTGGCGGCGAAGGACCCGATCCTGTCCGGCGTGCGCCCCAACGGCCTCGACGACACCCCGCAGCTTCACATCGACATCGATCAGGAAAAAGCTTCGGCGCTCGGCATCTCGCTCTCCGACATCAACAGCACGCTGAGCGCGGCGTGGGGCGGATTGTTCGTGAACGATTTCGTGGATCGCGGCCGCGTGAAGCAGGTCTATATCCAGGCCGATGCGCCCTATCGCATGGTGCCGGAGGATCTCTATCGCTGGTATGTGCGCGGCTCGAACGGCGAGATGGCGCCGTTCTCGTCCTTCGCCACCTTCAAATGGGAACTCGGTCCGGCGAAGCTGGAGCGCTACAACGGCATCGGCTCGCTCGAACTGCAGGGCTCGCCCGCGCCGGGGCAAAGCTCCGGCACCGCGATGGAGGAAGTCGAGAAGCTCTTCAAGCAATTGCCGCAGGGCGTCGGCCTGGAATGGACGGGGCTGTCCTATCAGGAACAGCAGGCCGGATCGCAGACCTTCCTGCTCTACGGAATCTCCCTGCTGGTGGTCTTCCTGCTGCTGGCTGCATTGTATGAAAGCTGGTCGATCCCGCTGTCGGTGATGCTCGTCATTCCGCTGGGCATCGTGGGCGCGATCCTCGCCGCCACGCTGCGCGGGCTCTACAACGACATCTATTTCCAGGTCGGCCTGCTGACGACGATGGGGCTTTCCGCCAAGAACGCGATCCTGATCGTGGAATTCGCGGTGGACGCGCAGAAGCGCGGCGAATCCATCCGCGACGCGGCGCTGGAAGGCGCGCGCCTGCGCCTGCGCCCGATCCTGATGACGTCGCTCGCCTTCATCGCCGGCGTGATTCCGCTTGCGATATCCAACGGCGCGGGCGCCGCCAGCCAGAACGACATCGGCACCGGCGTGGTGGGCGGCATGCTGTCGGCCACGGCGCTGGCGATCTTCTTCGTGCCGCTGTTCTACGAACTGGTGCGCGAGCACATCCACGGCCGCACCAGGCGCAAGCCGGACGAGTCTGCGAAAGTGTAGCGCGCCCGGCGGGTGAAATCATAACAGTGATGCCGCTGTTATGATTTCACCCGATCTGCCGCGATGGCGGCGTTGCAAATTCGGCAAGCCGGCATTCTTGAAATGCCGCCGCGCGCGGCATACTTCCCACCGCCGGAGAGACGTGTTTGACGCATGCGGGGCCTTGCGTCCGGTGTCGAGGGCGTGATGGCAGATTTTTCATTTTCCGTAGCCGTGGCATGGGCAATCGCCGGCATGTTCGCCGCGAGCGCGTTGCTGCATCTGGCGGGGCCGCGCTTCGTGCGCGAAGCCTATGAGCGCTGGAATTTCCCGCGCCACTTCCACCGCGTGACCGGCCTCATCGAATTGCTGACGGCGGCGTTCCTCGCCAATCCGCTCACGCGGCTGTGGGGCATCGCGCTCGCCGGGCTCACCATGTTCGTGGCGGTGGCGACGCTGCTCAACCACCGGCAATATGCCTATACCGTGCCGGGCATTCTGGTGTTGCTGCTGCTGATCCCCGCATCGCTCTCCGCCGCGGCGTTCTAAAGCGGCAATCCGCCCCGAAACGCTGCCGCAAAACTTGCAGCGCCTATCCCGCTCGCCCATGATCCCGGCAACAAGGGGGAGCTCATGCGGCGGATATTGGCAATCGCGTTCGGACTCATGCTGGCGGCCCCTGCGGTTGCCACAGCGTCCACAACGCATGGACACGCAGCCGCAAGAAGCAGCGCGGCGCTTCTGCCGGTGCAGGCGGACAAGCTGGGCGGACGCATTCTCTTCACCCTGCCCCGGCCCGGCGCGGACGGCGTGTCTGCGCGCTATCTCTACACCACCTCGCTGCGCACCGGCCTCGGCGCGGCGCCGACCTTTCTGGACCGCGGGCGCGTCGGCAACACGCAGATCATCGCCTTCCGCCGCATCGGCAGGAAGGTCGCGATCCAGTTCGAGAACCCGCGCTTCCGCGCCACCGGCGCCGACCCCTCCGATCCGCGCGGCAGCGCGGACTTCGCCGTCTCGACCGTGTGGATGGGCGATATCGCCCAATCGCTGCCCGATGGCGGCTTCGTTTTCGATATTTCGAACTTCCTCGCCACGCAGAATGTGGGCATCGCGGAGTCGCTCAATCAGACCTCCGACACCATGGGAACCGGCGGCGCGGCGCAGGGCGCCGGCAAGGGATTCAAGCGCGACGACAAATTGAGCGCGGCGGTTCCGGCCTCGGTGAAAGTGTTTCCCGAGAATGTCGAGATCGACGCCATCCAGACCTACACCTCCGACCAGCCGGGCGATGAGGTGGAGAACATCGCGCCCGATCCGCATCAGGTGAGCTTCACCATCCATTCCAGCTTCGTGAAATTGCCCGCGCCCGGCTTCGTGCCGCGCCTGTTCGATCCGCGCATGGGCGGCTTCTCCACGCAGGTCGTGGATTTCGCCGCGCCGCTCGGCCAGGACGTGGTGCGCGACTATGCCAACCGCTTCCGGCTGGAGAAGATCAATCCCGGCCCCGCGCCGTCGCGCGTGAAGAAACCCATCGTCTATTACATCGACAACCGCGCGCCGGAACCGGTGCGGCAGGCGCTGATCGACGGCGTGAGCTGGTGGAAGAAGGCGTTCGAAGCCGCGGGCTTCATCGACGCCTTCGAGGTGAAGGTGCTGCCGCCGGATATCGATCCGATGGATGTGCGCTACAACATCGTGAACTGGGACGACCGCGCCACGCGCGGCTGGTCCTACGGTCAGGAGATCGTCGATCCGCGCACCGGCGAGATCGTGAAGGGCATGGTCGTGCTCGGCTCGCTGCGCGCGCGGCAGGACATCCAGATCTTCGAAGGCCTCGTCGGCGCGGACAAGCTGAACACCGGCGGCCCAAACGATCCGGTGCAGGCCGCGCTCGCGCGGTTGCGCCAGCTCGGCGCGCATGAAGTGGGCCATACGCTCGGCTTCGCGCACAATTTCGCCGCCAGTACGCAGGACCGCGCCTCGGTGATGGATTATCCCGCGCCGCGCATCGGCCTGGTGAACGGCAAGCCCGATCTTTCCGATGCCTATGGCGTCGGCGTCGGCAAATGGGACATGGCGACCGTTGCGTGGCTCTATGGCGCGCCGGATCAGGCCGCCGCGGAGGACGTCGCGGCGCAGACCGTCGCCTCCGGCCTGCGCTATGTGCAGGACGAGAACGCGCGCGCGCCCGATACCGCGCAACGCTGGGCCTCGCTGTGGGACGATGGCGCCGATCCGACCGCGGAACTGAACCGCATGATGACGGTGCGCGCCGGGGCCATCGCCAATTTCGGATTGTCGGCGCTGGCGCCGGGCGAGCCGATGGCCAATCTGCGCCGCCGCTTCGTGCCGATCTGGCTCTTGCATCGCTACGAAGTGGTCGCCGCGGCCAAGGCCATCGGCGGCGGCACGTTCAGCTACGCCGTCAACGGCGGCGGCCACGAAGAGTCGCTGCCCGTTCCCGCCGATGCGCAGCGCGCGGCGCTCTCCGCGCTGCTTGCGACGCTATCGCCCGATGTGCTGCGCGTTCCGGTGCGGCTGGTACCGCTGCTCTCCACGCCGCGCAACGGCAGCGACAATCGCCAGTTCGACATTGAAGTATTCCAGACAGAGCAGAGCCCGCTCTTCGATCCGCTGGTCGCGGCCGATGCGGCGGAGGAGATCACGCTCCATTCCCTGCTGGCGCCCGCGCGGCTGGCCCGCGTTTCCGCGCAGCACGCGGTCGATCCCAACATGCTGAGCGTGCGCGAGATTCTCGACCGGCTCTGGTCGACCGTTCGCCCGCAGAGCGAAGATGCGCTGTCGCACCGCATCGCCTATCGCAGCATCGCGATGATGGCCGCCACCGCGCAGGACAAGGCAACCACGCCCGAAGTCGCCGCCGCGATCGACAGCAAGCTGGACGACATCGCCAGCCAGCTTTCCGGCGCCTGGGGCGACAGCCTGGCACGCAAGCTGCGCGATCCGCATCAGCGCGCGACGCTTGCGAAAGATCTACCCCGCACCGTCCCGATCCCACCCGCCGACCCCATCGGCGGCGGCGAAGGCGACTGGATGGATATGCCGTAGGACCTTCGAGAAGAGTCGGTGGTGGACGCAGTCTGGCGCGAGGTGGTCTCTGCCGATAACAGGGAAAAATACAGGGAAAATCGTGAAATCGGCCCCCAAAATAGGCGCGGGGTTCACAGAAAGCCCTATAAAGCGGGCACAACTCGCGTAAATGGCCCTTTTCAAGAACAGGGAAGCTCCGGTCCCGTAACAGGGAATAACGGAGCCGAAGCAGGGAATTTGTAAGCGATGGGCGGGCGCCCCGACAGCATTGATGTGTCAAGGTTGCGGTGTCGAAACCGCCAGGGGGGACATCCATGGAACAAGCTCGCATCATCGGATTGGATCTGGCGAAGAATGTATTTCAGGCTCACGGGGGCGGCGGCTGCCCGCCCAATCAGGCCGCGCCGCTAATGCTCGATGCTGGGTGCTTCAGCGGGCAGAGCCTGAGAGCTGGGTATGTGGCCACGCGACGATTGAGCCGAATTCACTCAATGCAGCGTGCTTTGCAGCGTCGAGAAATACCAAAACCAGAGACCGCTTAGCGCTATTGCTGCTGCGATTTGAACAACCTGCCGGCGAAGCGCGGTGCTGGCCAGCGCGCAGAAGAACATGCCGGCGACCGCATAGTTCTTCTCCGGCTCCTGTCCGAAATAGTCAAGGTTGATCACGAAGGT
>JAFECN010000204.1 GCA_018242145.1 Pseudomonadota bacterium | reverse complement strand
GACCTGAAGCTGGTCCTGCAGGATGCGCGCGGCATAAGCCACCGCGTTGTCCGGCGTGACGGCGCCATTGGTTTCAACGGTCATGGTCAGCTTGTCATAGTCGAGAATCTGGCCCTCGCGGGTGTTCTCGACTTTGTAGGAGACCTTCTTCACCGGCGAGAACAGCGAGTCCACCGGGATCAGGCCGATCGGCGCATCTTCCGGACGGTTGCGGTCGGCCGGGACATAGCCCTTGCCGGTCGCGACGGTGAGTTCCATGCGGAAGTCCACCTTCTCGTCCAGCGTGCAAATCACGAGTTCCGGATTGAGCACTTCGACATCGGCGGTCGGCGCGATGTCGGCGGCGGTGACTTCACCCGGCCCCTGCTTGCGCAGCGACAGGCGCTTGGGGCCTTCGGCGTGCATGCGCAGCGCGATCTGCTTCACGTTCAGCACGATGTCGGTCACGTCCTCGCGAACGCCCGGGATCGAGGAGAACTCGTGCAGCACGCCCTCGATCTGGATCGAGGTGATGGCGGCGCCCTGAAGCGACGACAGCAGCACGCGGCGCAGCGAGTTGCCGAGCGTCAGGCCGAAGCCACGCTCCAGCGGTTCCGCCGTGATTGTTGCGGTCTTGCCGGCATCGTGCCCGGCTTCGATCTTCAACTTCTGCGGCTTGATCAGTTCTTGCCAGTTTTTCTGAAACATAAATCTTCCTCATCGTTTCCCGGATGCGGAGAGCGGCGCATCCATTCGTGCGACGGGGTTAAACCAAGCTCTCGAAATCAGACGCGGCGGCGCTTCGGCGGGCGGCAGCCATTGTGCGGGATCGGCGTCACGTCGCGGATCGACGTCACCGTCAGGCCGACGGCCTGCAGCGCGCGCAGCGCGGACTCGCGTCCCGAACCCGGGCCGGAGACTTCCACTTCCAGCGTGCGCATGCCGTGATCGACGGCCTTCTTGCCGGCATCTTCCGCGGCAACCTGCGCCGCATAGGGCGTGGATTTGCGCGAGCCCTTGAAGCCCATCATGCCGGCCGACGACCAGGAGATCGCGTTGCCCTGCGTGTCGGTGATCGTGATGATCGTGTTGTTGAACGTGGCCGCGACATGCGCGACGCCGACAACGATGTTCTTCTTTTCTTTCTTGCGGGCGCGACCGGCGCTTTTCTTCTCGGCAGCCATATTACTTCGTCACTTTCTTCTTGCCGGCGATCGCTTTCGCGGGGCCTTTGCGCGTGCGCGCGTTGGTGTGCGTGCGCTGACCGCGGACCGGAAGGCCACGGCGATGGCGCAGGCCGCGATAGCAGCCCAGATCCATGAGGCGCTTGATGTTCATCGCCACGTCGCGGCGCAGATCGCCTTCGACGAGATAGTCGCGGTCGATCGTCTCGCGGATCTGGATGACTTCGGATTCCGTCAGGTCGGAGACACGGCGGTCCGGCGAGATGCCGACCTTCTCGATAATCTCACGGGCCTTTGCGGGACCGATTCCATGAATGTAGCGGAGGCCGATTTCGACCCGCTTCTGGGTTGGGATATTGACGCCGGCGATGCGTGCCACGGAGCGATCCTTCGACTAAGCTTCTGAAATTGTTTACTTTTACACTTACGGCCAACCGCAACCCTTCCCCATTCAGGGCCGAAAACAGCCAAATCTGCGAGGGTGGAGTCGCCGCAAGGGCGCGGATTATAGGAATCCCCCCTCCTCCGTCAACAGCCGAGTTGATCTGTTTTTCGAGGCAAACAGCGGGCTTGCCTCCGGCCGGAAACAGGCTGTGGCAAGATAATTACAAACAGCCCGCTCAGCGGGCTTTGGCGTCCAAGGCCCTGGCGATGGCCGCCGTTACGTCCGCGATCGGCGCCATGCCGTTCACGGTCACGACCTTGCCCTGCTTGGCGTAATAGGCGACCAGCGGGGCGGTGTTCCTGCGATAGACGTCCAGGCGGTTCCGCACCGTCTCCGGCGTGTCGTCCGGGCGCGGGGTCCCCCCGGCGGCCACGGTTTCCTTCACCCGCTGCTCGGCCCGGCCCAGAAGGACGGCTTCGTCCACCTTCAACTCGATCACCAGGTCGATCTGCTTGCCGCGGGAGGCCATCAGGCGGTCCAGCGCCTCGGCCTGCGGGATGGTGCGGGGAAAGCCGTCGAACACCGCGCCTTTGGCGGCGTCCGGCTTGTTCAGGCGCTCATTGATGATGCCCACCACCGTCTCGTCCGGCACCAGATCGCCCTTGGCGAGGATGGCTTCGACCTTTTGGCCGAGCGGCGATTTGGCGGCGATGGCCGCGCGCAGCATGTCGCCGGTCGAAAGCTGCGGCAGGCCGCGCGTTTCCTGGAGAACCTTGGCCTGGGTCCCCTTTCCGGCCCCCGGCGGGCCGAACATGACGATATTCACCGGCGCGATCCCCTGAGCTTCGCCTTCTTGATGAGGCCTTCATATTGCTGCGCGATCAGATGGCTCTGAATCTGCGCCACCGTGTCCATCGTCACGCTCACGACGATCAGGATGGACGTGCCGCCCAGCGCGAACGGCAGACTGTACCGATAGATCAGATATTCCGGGATCAGGCAAACCACGGTGAGGTAGATGGCGCCGACCACCGTGATGCGCGTCAGCACATAGTCGATGTATTCGGCCGTCTTCTTGCCGGGGCGGATGCCCGGAATGAAGCCGCCATATTTCTTCAGATTGTCCGCCGTCTCTTCCGGGTTGAAGACGATGGAGGTGTAGAAGAACGTGAAGAACAGGATCAGGAAGGCATAGAGCGCCAGATAGAGCGGCTGGCCATGGCCGAGATAGGTCACGATGGTCTGCAGCCAGTCCGGAATGCTCTGCGAATTGAAGTTCGCGATGGTGAGCGGCATCAGGAGAATCGACGACGCGAAGATCGGCGGGATCACGCCCGACACGTTCAGCTTGAGCGGCAGATGCGAGGATTCGCCGCCGAACATGCGCTGGCCGACCTGTCGCTTGGGATATTGCACCAGAAGGCGGCGCTGCGCGCGCTCGAAGAACACGATGGCCAGGATCAGACCCACGATGCCGGCGAGCGCGACGATCAGGACGAGCGGCGACAGCGCGCCGGTGCGGCCCGCCTCGAAGGTCTGCATGATGTAGGTCGGAAAGCGCGCCACGATGCCGACGAAGATGATGAGCGAAATGCCGTTGCCGATGCCGCGCGCGGTGACCTGCTCGCCCAGCCACATCAGAAGGATCGTGCCGCCGGTGAGCGTGATCACCGTGGTGATGCGGAAGAACCAGCCCGGATCGATGACGACATTGCCCCAATGCTCCAGGCCGAGCGCGATGCCGTAAGCCTGCAACGCCGCCAGCACCACCGTGCCGTAGCGCGTGTATTGGTTGATCGTCTTGCGGCCCGCCTCGCCTTCCTTCTTCAGCGTCTCAAGCTCGGGGATCACCGTCTGCATGAGCTGCATGATGATGGACGAGGAGATGTAGGGCATGATGCCCAGCGCGAAGATCGCCATGCGCTCGACGGCGCCGCCGGCGAGCACGTTGAACACGTCGAGCAGGCCGCCCTGCTGCTGGGTGAGCTGACGGGCGAGCTCCGACGGGTCGATGCCCGGCATCGGGATATAGGTGCCCAGACGGCAGATCACCAGAGCGCCCAGCGTGAACAAAAGACGCTGGCGCAGTTCCGTCGCCTTGGTCAGCGAAGAGAAATTGAAATTCGACGCAAATTGCTCGGCCGCTGAGGGCATCGCTCACTCCCTGAACCACCCAAACCGGGGGCGCCCACTATATAGGCGCTTATCCGGCGTTGCGCGCGGCCCGTTTTTCGGCGGATTCCTTGCGGCGCGTCTGACGCTTGCCCGGCTCGCCCTTCTTGTTCGCCGTAACCTTCTTCTTGAAGGTGAGCGTGACGGTGCCGCCGGCCTTTTCGACCGCGGCTTTCGCGGCCTTGGAGGCGCCCGCGACCGTGATGTCGATCTTCGCCTTCAGTTCGCCATCGCCCAAGAGACGGATGCCGTCCTTGCTGCGGCTGGCGAGCCCCGCCTTGCGGATCGCGTCCGCATCCACCTTCTGGCTGGCGTCGAGGCGCTTGTTGTCGATCGCGCGCTGCAGGTCCTTCAGGTTCACTTCCGCGAATTGGTTCGCGAAGATGTTGTTGAAGCCGCGCTTGGGCATGCGCATGTGCAGCGGCATCTGGCCGCCTTCAAAGCCGTACACGGCATTGCCCGTACGCGCCTTCGCACCCTTCACGCCGCGGCCGGACGTCTTGCCCAGACCGGAGGACGAACCACGGCCGACTTTCGCCTTGCGCTTGTGCGCGCCCGGATTGTTGCGGATTTCGTTGAGCTTCATTGTAACCTCGTCATGGCCGGCCAGCGCGCGCAGCGAAGCGCGAGCCGGCCATCCCGTTATTTGCTTTCTTCGACGACCTGAACCAGATGCGCGATCGAATTGATCATGCCGCGCACCGACGGGGTGTCTTCCAGCGTGCGCGTGCGGTGCAGCTTGCCCAGGCCCAGGCCCTTCAGCGTCGCCGTCTGGATGGCGGGCTTCCGGTTTGCGCTGCGCACCTGCTTCACCGTGACGGTCTTGCCGGATGCCTTCTTCGCTGCGGTCTTCTTCTCAGCCATAACACTTATCTCTTTCGATGCGCCTTACGGCGCCCCATAAACTAAGGCAATCAAATCAGGCGGACGCCTGCTCGCCCTTCTGGCCTTCGCGGCGCGAGATGATCTCGGCAACCGAACGGCCACGGCGATTGGCAACCATGCGCGGGCTCTGCTGGTTCTTGAGCGCGTCGAACACCGCGCGAACCATGTTGTAGGGGTTCGAGGTGCCCAGCGACTTGGACACGACATCGCCCACGCCCAGGGCTTCGAACACTGCGCGCAACGGACCGCCAGCGATCACGCCGGTACCGGCCGGGGCGGGACGAACCACGACCTTGCCCGCACCGTGATGACCGCGCACTTCATGATGCAGCGTGCGGCCGTCCTTCAACGGAACGCGGATCAGAGATTTCTTGGCTTCGTCGGTCGCCTTGCGGATGGCTTCCGGCACTTCGCGCGCCTTGCCGTGACCGAAACCGACGCGGCCCTTCTGGTCGCCAACGACAACAAGGGCGGCGAAACCGAAGCGGCGCCCGCCCTTCACGACCTTCGCGACGCGATTGATGTGAACCAGCTTGTCGACGAATTCGTTGTCGCGCTCTTCGCGATCGTCGCGACGCTCTCTACGGCCACGGCGCTCGCGGCCGCCGCTTTCGCCACCGGTGTTTTCGTCTCTTGCCATGCTCAGAACTCCAAGCCGCCCTCGCGGGCAGCGTCTGCGAGCGCTTTGATGCGCCCGTGATAGATGTAACCGCCGCGATCGAACACGACCTGCTTCACGCCGGCTTTCGCGGCGCGCTCGGCGATCTTCTTGCCGACGGCAGCCGCCGCTTCGGTGTTGTAGGACTTCGCAGCCTTCTCGCCCTTCTCGTTGGTCGAGGCGGATGCGACGGTGGCGCCCTTCAGATCGTCGATGACCTGCGCATAGATATGCTTGCCCGAGCGGAACACGGACAGGCGCGGACGATCCGCGGTGCGGGAGATCTT
>JAFECN010000203.1 GCA_018242145.1 Pseudomonadota bacterium | reverse complement strand
CAATGGCCAGAATCTGGGTGGTCTCGACAGCAATATCGGGCGCCTATATCTGAAATGGTCGCCGACCGACGACTTCGACGTGACGTTGATAAGCCAGATGCAGACGATCGCAATCGGCGATACATATCTGCAAAATTTGGCAATGCCCGGCGAAGTTTTCTACCGCCCCGACACGCGGGCGAACTTCAAGATTTACGACGACATTCCGGGTGACAACCATATCACGACTTCGAGTCATACGCTGACGATGCATCTGCGCAGCGGCGTGGGCGATCTGACCTCCATAACCAACTATCAACACTATCGCATAACCGGATATCTCGATGTCGACGGTATCAATTGCTATTGCCTCGATCAGTTCGGAGCGGACAAGGGATGGCAGGCGTCCGAAGAATTGCGCGATGCCTTTCACATCGGTCAGGATATCGATGCCTTGGTGGGTTTGTTTGCTCAAACCTGGGTCGACAAGGGAGATGGCATTTCCGTTGTTCCTTTTGCGTCGCCAAATCTGGTCACGCGCGGTTTGACCAGCGAGCGGAGCTGGAATCTCTCTGCCTTCACCCAAAACTATTGGAACATTACCGACAGGCTGCGTCTGCAGGCCGGCTTCCGTCTGAGTTGGGACCATGTGAGCCTGTCCGAAGCGGCGCTGAATTACTTCCAGCCTGCGGGCACATCTGCCCTGCTTCTGCGGCGCAATATCGATGGCGCGACATTGCTTCCTTACACGCCAGGCAACGAGCCGAATTCCGGTTCAAAAAGCTGGACGAATTGGGGCGCAAAGTTGGGGCTCGACTATCAGGTCACGGACGATGCGATGCTCTATGGCTATTACGCTCGAGGGTTCAAATCCGGCGGCTTCAACGGCCGGGTGACAGTTGCAAACGCGATCGGCCCCTTCGATCCGGAATTTGTGAACACCTACGAGGCGGGCTTCAAGACGCAATGGTTCGACAATCGGGTACGCCTGAATGGCTCGCTGTTCCTCAACAAGTGGAAGGACATGCAGGTACAACAGTCGAACTACACCGGCCCCACGATCGCTTCCGTTATTCTGAATGCCGGCAGAGCGACGACGAAAGGTTTCGAACTGCAAACGGAATGGGTCCCGGTCGATTCACTCGTTCTCAGCGCGAATGTCGGTTATTTGAACTCACGCTATGACGAATTTCTGTCGTCGAACAACCCGATATGCCCGCCGCCGCCTGCCGCCCAGCCCGCCGGCTGCGCCGTGAGCTACGCGGGCCGCTCGCTGCCATACGCTCCGAATTGGACGTATATGCTTGAGGGGCAATATACTTTCGATGTCCTCACCGGCGAGTCGACGGCTGATCTTCAGTACACCTTCACCGGCACACGCTGGGGCAATTACACGCAAGCCCCCAGCGAGCATCTCAAATCGGTTGGTCTGATCAACGCAAACATCAGTTGGGGCCCGAAAGGCGGGAACTGGTCGCTCGCGTTCTGGGGGCGCAACCTCGCCAACAAAACCTACATCTCGACGGCCCTGGATGTGCCTCCGCTCTTCACGGAAGCGACGCTGGGCAATCCGCGCGAGTGGGGCGTTGATTTGAAATTCAAGTTCTAAGGAAGAATGACATGGTTCTCAGAGCTCAGGACGAGTTGCGTCATCCGAAAAACGACGACTACTATTTTCGAGAAAGCCTCTACTTCAATTTCAATGATCCCACGAACGAAATCGGTGCCTGGTTCTATTACTGGGTGACGCCAAACAAGGAGTCGCCCGCCGGAATGCTCGTGAGCCTTTATCACGGGAGGTGGACGGACCTGAAGGTCAATGACCACGCGATGAGTGTACCAGGGCACCTGCTCACGAGTGAGAACGCCTGGGTGTATTGCTTCAAAAAGGATGTCGATTTTCAACTGGAGACCGACTTTGACGACACGGAGCTCTGCGGTTTGCATCTCCGTCGGGTCGAGCCACTAAAGCATTACAAGATCAAATTCTCCGACGGCGAAGGAAACATCGCTGATCTCGATGTTAATTTCATGATGGAACCCTACGACTACGCGGACGGCGTGAACCCGACACCGTCATGGGTGGCCGCCAATCGCTATCATCGATCGCACTGGACGAAAGGCCAGCTCAAGATAGCGGGAAAGACCTACAATATAGATTGCACTGGAGACTCCGACCACTCATGGGGGCAGCGCCACATGGGGGTGTTCGTGGAAAACCTCTTCAAGATGTGGTCGTTCCAATCAGCGGATGGCAGAACATCGATCTCGGCAATCCAGCAAGGACCGGAAGGCAAGGAATTCGCGCTTGGATTTGTGGTGCTGGACGGAAAGGTTTCGTCGGTCGCCACCGTCGAACACACATCCAGATATGACGAAAACGGCGTGCAGGAAAATGTCGATCTGAAGGTAATTGATGCGCTGGGGCGCGTCGTCAACGCGAAATTCAAAAAGATGCACTCGCATATCGCTTCCGGGGACAACTTTTGGGGTTACGAAGGTGTCGGCGATTACGAGGTCGAAGGTTTCGGGGTTTTGCCCGGGCTTATTTCCTACTTTTGGCCCAAGCAGATCACGGCCGGCGACTTGCACGCAGGAAAACGCCGCTGACGTTTCCACCGCGTGCGGAAACGGACGCCAATTGCGTTTTTTTGGAGTGTAGGAATGCGTTGGGTTCTCGCTAAGGACCATTCTACGTGTCAGGAAGAGAGCATTGCCGGCGGCAAGGGGGCTTCGCTCGCCCGGCTTGCGGCATTCGGCGCCAATGTGCCGCCTTTTGTGGTGGTGACCGCGCAAGCGCATCGTGACTTTGGCGACGACGATCTGCCGGCGGAGTTTCTGGCCGAACTGCGCGAAGCCATATCACGTCTCGACGATAAGGATGGCCTTGCCGTCCGCTCTTCCGCGATTGGCGAGGACGCTGCCGATAGCTCCTTTGCCGGTCTCTACAACACGTTTCTCGAAGTCCGGGGATTCGATGCGATCGTCGCGGCGCTGAAGGCATGCTGGGCTTCTTATCGCAACGTGGCCGCGATGAAATATCGCGCGGAGCGCGGGACCGAGCGCTCGGACGGCGCGATGGCTGTTGTCATTCAGCAGATGATCGATGCCGAGTGGGCCGGAGTGAGCTTTACGGCCAACCCTGTCACGTTGGCGTTGTCGACGGCCGTCATCAATGTGGTGCCGGGCTTGGGCGAAGCGCTCGTTTCGGGGGCTGTGAATCCGGAAGAGATTACGGTGAATGCGAACGACGGCCGGATTCTCGACCGGAAATCCGGCGCATCCCCGTCGCCTTTTCCGGATGCGATGTCGCGCGAGGTCTGGAATACCTCGCGCGACATCGCAGAGCGCCTTGGGTTTCCCCAGGATGTGGAATGGGCGTTGAAGGGTGGCGCGCTGTTTATTTTGCAGAGCAGGCCGATCACCACAATCGCGGATGTCTTCTATAGCCGCAATCTAGAGCCTTGGAAGAACGATCCTCTTGCCGATCCGGATAATCCGGAACGCATCTGGTCGCGGATGATGGCGGATGAGACATGGGTATCTCCCATCAGCCCTCTCTTTTATGACATCCATAATCTCACGGGCGCGCGCGCGATCTACATAAAGGCGCATGATAGCGATGCGGAACTTCCGCCCGATATCTTCAAATATCATCGCGCCACGGCATATGCGGACATAGATGTCATTCGCCGCATGTATGAATACCAGCCCTCCGTAGCCCGTATAAAAGGGGTGCTGAATTTTCTTCCTTCCGATCTGCACGAAAGCTTCCGCACGGCGCCTTGGCGATGGAGCGGAAGGCTGCGCCGGATATGGCGCTACGAAACGCAAAATCGCACGATCCGGTCTTTCTTCAAGAACTACCGCGTCGTGCAAACTCAATGGGCCTCCTTTATCAAAAAGAGCGATGCCTGGTTTGATGCGGATTTGGATGCGCTCAGCGATGATCAGTTGCGCGAACATCAGACAGAGCTAGCGCACGAGATGGGCATTGTGGGGCCGCCTTGCGGGATAGCCGTGCTTTCGCATGCTTCCGATCTTCATTTGCTGTTGACAGGCCTGCTCGACCGCTGGTGCAAACATCTTCATTCCGACGGTGAAAATCTTTACGCGCGCATCAGTGCAGGCCTCGAAGACAGTGAAACTGTACGTGAAGGGGACGCGTTGTGGGACATTGCGCAGTTGCTTCGAAGTCTCGGCGGGGAGCCGGTTTCCCATGCTTTGAGCTCGGACTGGAAACAGTTCGTCGCAGAAGCGCAGACGTTACCCAACGGCGCCGTTTTTATCGACCGCTTCTTGAGATTCTGGCGTGCCAGTCGGCATCTGGGCTCGACATATAAAGATATAGTCTGGCCGCGCTGGGGTGATGATATAGATCTCTGCTTTGACGTGCTGAAAAGCTACGTGCAAAGCGGCGGTGTCAGGCCTAGCAAGATAAACGCACGCAGTGCTGCGGGGCGCCGCGCCGCGCAAGCAGAGATTCTACGATCCTTTCGAGGGCCGCTCGCGCCGGTCCGGCGCAGACTTCTGAAATTTCTATTTCGCTATAATGAACTGTATATGTCGGTGCGTGATAATCACCGCTATTACGTGGACCGTAACTGGTATGAAAACAGGCGCATCTACCTTTCCTATGGCGCCCGCCTGGTGAAACGGGGAGTCTTGAAAAACCGGGACGATGTTTTCTTTCTGGGCTCATCTGAAATCGCCGAAGCGATGGCGGGCCGCCTGAGGGCGCCTGAGGCACTCCAAAGAATCTCCCTCAGAAGGCAAGTGTGGGAACGCACGCTGCGGGAGCAAGGGCCAAAATTCCTGAAGGGTTGGGCACCTTACAGCGAGCGCCTCAGCGCAAAGACTCAAGACAGCACGATGCTTCAAGGCATCGCGGCAAGTCCTGGAACGGCCGTGGGCGTCGCGCGCATTATCTATGACGTCAAGGATCTCCCCTCTGTGAACGATGGAGAAATATTGGTCACGCGTCAGACCGATCCATCCTGGACAACAGTTTTCGGGCGCATCGGTGGGCTTATTCTCGAAACTGGCGGCGTCTTGTCCCATGGCACGTCGCTTTGCCGCGAATACGGCCTGCCTTGCGTGACGGCAGTCGAGCTGGCGACGGTCAGGATAGCAGATCGCGCTCGAATCGAAGTCGCCGGCAGCGAGGGATTGGTCCGAATCCTGGATCGGCCTTAATCTCTTGCGTTGATTCGCGGTCTCGCGCGAAAGAATATCTGTCTAACATCTGTCCCGATTCCCCGCGAATCGCTAGTTTCCGTCACCTTGTATTCGAGGTCGTTTTGCTTCCAAGCAGCCAAATCCCACATGGTTCCAAAAGAGGTGAAGTAGAGTCTTCGGAGGCGGCGCCAGCCTCGTTGCGTGAACGGAAAAAGCTTGCAACGCGGACCGCGCTCATCTCCACCGCAAGGAAGCTTTTCGCCGAAAAAGGATACGAGAATACGACGCTCGAAGAAATCTGCGAGAATGTCGAGATTCACATCACGACATTCTTCTCCTATTTCAAGAGTAAGGAAGAGCTTGCCTTTGCCCATACGATCGAGAACCTCCAACGGTTCAGAGATAAGGTCGCGCACCGTCCCAAGAACGTAGATGTCACGAAGTTTTGGTGGCAGTTCGTGAACGAGTTCAGCCTGCAGGCCAGAACCGAGGAAAGCGCGTTGATGACGAGCATGGATTCGGTGCCGGCACTTCGTAGCCGATATTCGAGCATCGTCCGGGAATACGAAGAGATTCTCTCCCATGCGCTTGCGGAAGAATCCGGGGTCGATCCCGTCACGGATCTTTATTCTCGATTGAAGGCTGCGACGATGCTATCGCTGCTTGTCACGGGAGCGCGGTGGTATCTTGACGTCTTCGGTGAGGTGGAGGTTGGGGTCGATTCAATCCGCTTTACGCAAATGATCATGAACCGTTTTCCGGTGCGTTCGGTGATTGAATCTGCACAAAGATCTTTTGAGAAAGCCGTGCGGAACAAGATGAAAAGGCGTCGCCTCGCGAAACCGCTATCCAGGCACAGGAAACCTGCCCGATAAAAGTAGTTTGGAGTAATGGCACGGGCATCTTCTCAAGGCGGGGTATGATCAAAGCAATGATGACCGTGCCCGTATAGTGGTGTGCGAGCCGATCATATCGGTTTGCGATACGTCGCAAGGAAGATGACTAGGAGGTCTCATGTCCATTTCCAAGCTCTTCGACATTTCCGGCAAGACCGCGCTCGTCACCGGTGGATCGCGCGGCATCGGGTTGATGATCGCGCGCGGTTTCGCGGAAGCGGGCGTGAAAGTTTACATCTCTTCGCGCAACGCCAAAGCCTGCGCGGAAGCGGCGGAGGAGTTGAATAAGCTCGGCACCTGCATTGCGTTGCCGCACGATCTGGGAACGACACCGGAAGTGAAGAAGCTGGCGGAAGAGATCAAGAGCCGCGAAAAGAAGCTCGACTTCCTCATCAACAATGCGGGCGCGGCGTGGGCCGAACCGTTCGAAACCTATTCGGAAGCCGGATGGGACAAGCTGATGAACGTGAACCTGAAAGCGATCTTCCTGCTCTCGCAGGCATTGCTGCCGCTTTTGCGTTCGGCGGGCACGAAGGACGATCCGGCACGTGTCGTGAACATCGGCTCCATTGACGGCATTCTTGCACCATCGCTTGAGACGTATGCTTATTCTGCCAGCAAGGCGGCGGTGCATCACCTCACGCGCAACATGGCCAAGCATCTGGCGAAGGACCACATCAACGTGAACGCCATCGCGCCGGGGCCGTTCGAGACGAAGATGCTGGCGCCGGTCCTGGCGGCATCGCGCAAAGCCATCGAGGCCAGCGTGCCGGTGGGCCGTATCGGGCAGGCCGACGACATGGTGGGCGCTGCCATCTTCTATTGCAGCCGCGCGTCGTCTTATGTCACCGCCACGGTGCTGCCGGTGGATGGCGGGTTGTCCGGAACGCCATATTCGGCGCTGCCGTTTGAATTGTAGATCGCATCCTCAACTGTCATGGCCCGCCGGAGTGCGGGCCACCCAGTTGAAACCCTGCAAAGCCGAATACCGAGGAAGGCGCTGGCGCTTTTGCTTTCGACATCTGTGCAGACGTCACCTGGGTGGCCCGCACTCCGGCGGGCCATGACATGGTGTGGCCGTTAACCAGTCCTAACGAAGAACGTCCCAAAATGGGACGGTCCGCGCTATCCCGGCGGGATGAAGCTGGCTTTTTCCATAGCCGCCGCCTGGGCGCTTTTCGATTTTCTGGCGGGGAAGGCGATCCTCGGCGTCATCGCGCCGATCGATGCGGAGCTGTGGCAGCAGATCGCGCATGCGGTCAGCGTTGCCACACGCTGATCACCACGCATCGATCCATTTGAGCTTCTTGCCTTCGCGCTTCGGCGGCGGGGGAACGCTGCGCAAACCGGCCGTGATCCATTTGCGGGTTTCCGCCGGATCGATCACTTCGTCGAACTCGTAGAGTGTTGCGGCGCTGATGGCTTTGCCGCGCTGGTACATCTGCGCGACCATCTCGTCATATTTCTTCTTGCGCTCCGCCGGATCGGCGATGGCGGCAAGCTCGTTGCGGTAGCCCAGCTTCACCGCACCTTCCAAACCCATGCCGCCGAACTCGCCGGTAGGCCATGAGATGGTGAAGAACGGCGCCACGAAGGATGCGCCCGCCATGCCCTGCGCGCCGAGGCCATAGCCTTTACGCAGGATCACGGTGAACACCGGCACGCTGACATTCGCGCCGATGAGGAAGAGACGGGAGTTGTGGCGCACCAGCCCCGTCTTCTCCGCTTCCGGCCCCACCATGTTGCCGGGCGTGTCGCAGAGCATGAGGATCGGAATATCGAAGCCGTCGCAAAGCTGCATGAAGCGCGCGGCCTTGTCGGAGCCGTCGCGGTCGATGGCGCCGCCCAGATGCTTCGGATTGTTGGCGACGATACCGACGGGCCGCCCTTCGATGCGCGCGAAGGCCGTGACCATGCCCGCCCCGAACGCGCGGCGCAGTTCCAGCACCGAGCCGGTGTCGCACAGCGTTTCGATCACGTCGCGGATTTCATAAACGCGCAGACGGTTCTCCGGAATCGCGCGGCGCAGCAGGCGCTGATCGGCGCAGGACCAGTCCTTCAGATCGCCTTGGAAATAGGAGAGATATTTCTTCGCCGTCGCGGTGGCTTCGGCTTCATCTTCCACCACCACATCGATCACGCCGTTGGGAGCCTGCACCGAAACGGGGCCAACCTCCTGCGGCTTGAACACGCCCAGCCCGCCGCCTTCGATCATCGCGGGGCCGCCCATGCCGATGGAGGAATTCCTGGTGGCGATGATGACATCGCAACAACCCAGGAGCGCGGCGTTGCCCGCGAAGCAATAGCCGGAGTTCACGCCGACCAGCGGCACGAGGCCGGAGAGCTTGGCAAACTGCATGAAGGTGGTGGTGTTGAGGCCGCCCGCGCTCATGCCGTCGGTGTCGCCGGGGCGCCCGCCGCCGCCTTCGGTGTAGAACACCACCGGCAACCGCCATTGCTCGGCGAGATGCATCATGCGGTCTTTCTTCTGGTGATTGCGCATGCCCTGCGTGCCCGCGAGTACGGTGTAGTCGTACGCCATCACGGCGACGCGGCTTTTCTCGTCGGGGAATTTGTCGCCGTTCACGCGGCCAAGGCCCATCACCAATCCATCGCCCGGCGTGCGCTCGATCAGTTCCTGCATGGAATTGCGGCGCAGGCGCCCCGCGACGACAAGCGAAGAATATTCGACGAAGCTGCCCGGATCGCAGAGGTCCTCCACATTCTCGCGCACGGTGCGCTGGCCCGTCTTGCGGCGGCGCGCGACGGCTTCTGGGCGGTTCTCGTCCTTCAGGTAATCGCGGCGCTTGTAGAGTTCGGCGAGATCGGGACGGATGTCGTCCAGATCGATCGCTTCTTCCGTCTTCGCCGCGCCGCCGGTGACTTCGCCTTCCTCGATGAAAGCCAGCGGCGCGTCCTCGAACACAGTGTCGCCCGGTTCGACAGCGAAGCTTTGCAACGTGCCGGAGACATGCGCGGTGATGACATGCTCCATCTTCATCGCTTCCATGACGAGCACCTGCTCACCAGCGCGAACCTGTGCGCCGGGGGAAACGGTGAGCGAGACGATGGTGCCTTGCAGCGGTGCGCGCAGGGCGTTGGTGCCTTCCGGCGCTTCGGCCTCCCGCGCGGGGGCTTCGTCGCACTCTTCCTTGCCGTGATGCAGAACCGCCAGCGGATCGGACGCATCCACCTTCGCGCCCGCGCGCCGCGCGGCCTTCGGCGGCTCGAAGAACAGCTTCTGGTGATCGTCGTCGCGCTGGGTGAGAAGCGCGGCGATGTTGTCTTCGATGAACCGCGTATGCGCGGATGTGTCCAGCGCCGGATGCAGCAGGATGTTCTGCAGGAACGAAATGTTCGTCGGCACGCCGCCGATCTTGAACTCGCACAGCGCGCGATAGGCCTTGCTCTTGGCGTCCGCCAGCGTCGGCGCATGCACGATCAGCTTGGCGAGCAGCGAGTCGAAGCGCGCGTTGGTCTGGTAGCCCGCATAGCCGAAGCCATCCACGCGCACGCCGCGGCCGGACGGCGGGTCGTAGGACGAGAGCGTTCCGCCCGCGGGCTTCACGCCGCCATCCGCCGTCATCGTCTCCATGTTGATGCGCGTCTGGATCGCCACGCCGCGCGGCGCGGGGATTTCCTTCTGCGTAAGGTGCAGATCGTTCAGCGATTTTCCGTCCGCGATTTCAAGCTGCACGCGCACCAGATCGAGGCCGGTCACTTCCTCCGTGACGGTGTGCTCCACCTGCAGCCGCGCATTGGCTTCGATGAAGGCGAAGCGGTCCCCGGCCACCAGAAACTCAATGGTGCCGAGGCTTTTGTATTTCGCCGCTTGCGCCAATGCGACCGCCGCATCGAACAGCTTTGTGCGCATGGCATGGGGAATTTCCACGGCGGGCGCGATCTCCACGATCTTCTGCCGCGCGCGTTGCAGCGAGCATTCGCGGTCCCAGATGTGGCTGACGGATTTTCCATCGCCGACGATCTGCACTTCGACATGGCGGGCACGGGGGAAGAATTCTTCGGCATAGAGCGCGCCATTGCCGAACGCAGCCTTCGCTTCCGAAGCGCAGCGTTCGAAAGCGGAATCGAGGTCTTTCGCGTCCATGACTGGGCGCATGCCGCGCCCGCCGCCACCGGCGACGGCTTTCAGCATGATCGCGCCGGTCTTCTCCAGAAATCTGCGCGCTTCAGCCAGCGTGATGCCGCCATGCGTGCCGGGCAGAACGGGCACTTTCACCACTTCCGCCAGCTCGCGCGCGCGGTGCTTGTCGCCGAACAGGTCCAGCGCTTCGGGCGAAGGGCCGACGAAGACGATGTTCGCCGCCACGCAGGCGCGCGCGAATTCGGCATTCTCCGCGAGGAAGCCGTAGCCCGGATGGATAGCGTCCGCACCGGCATCCTTCGCAATGGTGACGATCTGCTCGATGTCCAGATAGGGCGCGGGGCCCTTGCCGATCAGCCCGCGCGCTTCATCCGTCTTCTTTATGTGCAACGACGCGGCATCGTCTTCGGAGTAGATGGACAACGTCTCGATGCCCATTTCGGCGGCGGTGCGCGCGATGCGGATGGCGATCTCGCCGCGATTGGCGATCAGAAGCTTCTTCATATCGAACCCTGAATATCTGTTGGGAGAACGAAACGCGCAAAGCGCCTCGTTCGCAAGAGGGATCAGGGCGTCAGCGCGAAGGCATGCGCCGGCGCCGCGCCGAGGGTGTCGGGAAGGGTCAGCCGCAGGCCGCCTTCGGTCCGCGCGCAAGCGACCGTCGCGCCGCTGGCGACATGGATGGCCTGCGTGGCATTGGGCAGATCGTCGCCCTCGATGACCAGTTCGCCGGACCGCAACGGATCGAGCACATGCGCGTAAAGCGTCTTGCCTTTCGCGGTGAAGCAGATACGGCTGCCATCGGTCGCCTTTCCCTCCGCGCGCGTCCATGGCCGCGTGCCATAGATGGCGGCGCCATTGGCCTGAAGCCAGCCGCCGAAACCGCGCAGACGGGCCATCTGCGGCTCGGGAATCTGCGCATCGTCCGCGCGCGGGCCGACATTCAGAAGCAGATTGCCGTTCTTCGCCACCGTGCCGATGAAGCTGTGCACCAGCGACTCCACACTCTCATAATCCGCATCGGTATCGCCGCGATTGAAGCCGAAGGAGTGGCTCATGCCGCGCGTGGCTTCCCATTTCTTCGCCTGGATGTTGTCGAAGGCGGCATATTCCGGCGTGCGGAAATCGCAATGTGGCGGCAATTCGGGAATGATGCCTTTGGATTCCGCGCGGCTTTGCTTCTGCAAGGCGGCCTTCAACTTGCCGTCGACATAACGGCGCATAATCCTGAAGCGCATCAGCCAGCGCTGCCGCGTCATCGGCAGCCAGCGATCATTCACGACGCCGTCCGTCACTTCATTGTAGTAGTCGGCGAAGAGACGCAGTTCGTTTTTCAGGTTTCCGGGCCATGAAATATCGTTCCACAACACCGATGGCTTGTAGCGTTCGATCAGTTCGCGCGTCTGCGCGTCGGCATAGGCCGGATAATCGCCACCCGGCGTCGATCCCATGAAGTCGGCCAATGTGCGCAAGGGTTCGCGATTGAAGGTCCAGTCGATGCCGCCCGAATAATAGACGCCGAACCGCATGCCTTTGCCGCGCACGGCCTCGGCCAGTTCCCCCACGATATCGCGTGGGCAGGCCCAATCCGGTTCATGGCGGTTCTTCACCGCGCTGGGCCACAGGCAATAGCCGTCATGATGCTTGGTCACGAGCACGACATAGCGCGCGCCGGCGGCGGCGAAGGTGTCGGCCCATTCATCCGGCCGCCATTGTTTCAAGCCTTCGAGGAAAGGCTCGCGGAAATCCTGATAGGGCCGGCCGTTCCACACTTCGGCGTGGTGCTTTGCGCTTTCGCTTTCCGGCACCTTGATCGCGTTCCAGTACCATTCGGTATAGGGCGTCCGCGCAACCGCGGTGTCGTAGTTGTCGCGAAATGTCTCGCCGATGGAGCCGCCTTTGGTGGCGAAGGCGGGGATGGCGAACATGCCCCAATGGATGAATATCCCGAACTTCGCGTCCTCATACCATTCGGGCACAGGGCGGGCGTTCAGCGATTCCAGCGTCGGTTGAAAGGGCATTGGCGCGCACCTCATGCCCGGGATTCGGGCAGCCGCCCATGCTGCACGCCTGACGCGGCGGCAAGCAAGAATGCTTGCGCGGCGGCGGAGATTGGCGGGATAGTACCGGCAGAAATGGCCCGGCCAACGCTGCGTTAAGCGTGGCCGAGAGACCAAGATATTGTGGGAGTCGAAATGCCCTGGAATTACGGAGACATCCTGGATGCCGTGGCCGATGCCGTGCGGCCCGAAACGCCGGCCTTCGTGCATGGCGAGAAGCGCATCAACTGGGGCGACGCTTCCAAGCGCATGAACAATCTGGGCCGCGCCTTCTTCGCGCGCGGCGCCAAGCCGGGCGACAAGGTCGCGTTCTACTTGCGCAACGGCACCGAATATATGGAAGCGGTGGGCGCATGTTACCGCGCGCGGCTGGTGCATGTGAACGTGAACTACCGCTACAAGCCGGAAGAGGTGCGCTACATCCTCGACAATTCCGACGCGGTGGTTCTGATCTACGGTTCGGAATTCCGCGATGCGGTGGCGCAGATCAAGGATCAGCTTCCGCACATCAAGGCCTATGTCGAGGTCGGCGACGACACGGCGGATTTCGCCGAGAACTATGAGACACTGGCGGAAGAGGGCGACGGCGCCAAGCTGGATGTGAAGCGTTCGCCGTCGGACATGCTCTTTATCTATACCGGCGGCACCACGGGCATGCCCAAGGGTGTGATGTGGGAGCATGGCGCGCTTTGCACGCTGTGGCACGAGCGCATGCGCCGCACCGTCGGCATGGCGCCGGATTCGCTGGAGATGTTCGCCAACATGGTCAAAGCCGTGCCGCAGGGCCCGGTGACACTGCCGGCTTGTCCAATGATGCACGGCACCGGATTCATCTCGGCGTCGACGGTGATGTTGTCCGGCGGAACCATCGTGACGGTGGACAACACCCATCTCGATCCCGCCGCGATCTGGTCCGAGGTCGAGAAGAACCGCGTCTCCAGCATGGCGATCGTGGGCGATCCCTTCGCCAAGCCGTTGCTGAAGGAACTGGATGACAATCCCGGCAAATACGACCTGTCGTCCATGCTGGCGATGTCATCCTCCGGCGCGATGTGGAGCGTGGAGGTGAAGCGCGGGCTTCTGAAGCACATGCCCAACCTTACCATCACCGACAGTTTCGCCTCCACCGAAGCGATGGGCATGGGCGCGTCCGTGATGACCAAGGACAACGAAGTGCAGACGGCGGCGTTTCAGTTGCTCGAAAATGCCATCGTGATCGATGAAGACAACAATCCGATTCCGCCGGGCAGCGGCAAATCCGGCCGCGTAGCGCTCGGCGGGCCTTTGCCGATGGGCTATTACAAAGACCCGGAGAAAACCGCGCGCACCTTCGTCACCATTGGCAATGTGCGCTACTCCATTCCCGGCGATCACGCGCGGGTGGACGCGGACGGCGCGATCACGCTTCTGGGCCGCGGCAACAACTGCATCAACACCGCCGGCGAGAAGGTTTTCCCTGAAGAGGTGGAAGAGGCGCTGAAGACGCATCCCACCATCGAGGATGCGCTGGTGCTGGGCGTACCGGACGAAAAATGGGGACAGGCGATCACCGGCGTGGTGAAGCTTGCCAATGGCAGCCAATTCGACGAGCAGGCGCTGCGCGATCACGTGCGTAGTGTCCTCGCGGGCTACAAGACGCCCAAACGCATCCTGATATCCGAAGTGAACCTGCGCGCGCCCAACGGCAAGGCCGATTACAAGAGCGCCAAGGATTTCGCGGTGAAGGCGCTCGGCATCACCGCATAGAATATCGCAACCGGAGAACGCGCCATGAAGTTCACCTGGTTCAACCTGATGCCCTGGCCCTATCTGCCGGACGATTTCCGGGAGAAGAACCATTCGGTGTGGGTGGACATCAACTCGCGGCTGTTCGATCCGGTGAAGAGCAACGAGGTCTATAACACCTATATGGACCTGCTCGAATACGCCTCCACGCTCGGCTTCGACGGCATCGGCGTGAACGAGCATCACCAGAACGGCTACGGCATCATGCCGAGCCCCAACATCATCGCGGCGGGGTTGGCGCGGCGCACGAAGGATGTGGGCCTTGTCGTGCTGGGCAATTCTATCGCGCTCTACAATCCACCGGTGCGCGTGGCCGAAGAGTTCGCGATGCTGGATTGCATCTCCGGCGGGCGCTTGGTGGCGGGCTTTCCGGTCGGCACGTCTATGGACACCAATTACTGCTACGGCCAGATCCCGGCCTTGACGCGCGAGAAATATCAGGAAGCGCACGATCTGATCCGCAAGGCGTGGAGCGAACCCGATCCCTTCGCGTGGAACGGCCGCTACACCAAGCTACGCCATGTGAATATCTGGCCGCGCCCGATCCAGAACCCGCCGCCGATCCATATTCCCGGCGGCGGCAGCGTCGAGACCTACGACTTCTGCATCGACAACACCTATTCCTATTCCTACCTCTCGTTCAGCGGTTATCTGCGCGCCAAGGCGCTGATGGACGGCTATTGGCGGCGGGTGGAAGAGCGCGGCGCGCCGGATGCCTCGCCCTATCGCGCCGGTTTCGCGCAGACGATCTGCGTGGCGGAAACCGATGCGGAAGCGCGCAAGCTCTACGAGAAGCACATCCTCTATTTCTACAATCGCTGCCTGCATGTGTTCGCGGGCTTCGCGGATGCGCCGGGCTATCGCACCATCAAGACGATCCAGACCGGCGCGCTGTCGCAATACGCCCCGCCCAAGGGCTATGCGAATGTCACCTGGGAAGAACTGATCGAAGGCGGGCACGTCATCGCCGGCTCGCCGGAAACCGTGCGCCAGCGGATGGAAGACCTGATCAAGACGCTCAAGGTGGGCAACATCTTCTGCCTTATGCATGTGGGCGACATGCCGAAAGAAAAGTGCATGTATTCCACGCAGCTTTTCGCCGAGAAGGTGATGCCCAAGCTGCGCCACTTCTTCCCGGAGTTCGCGGATGACGAACGCTTCTGGTGCCATCCCATTGCCAATCAGGCGAGGCCTGGCAGTTTGCCCCGCATAGAATCCCTCTCCCCCTTTGAGGGGGAGAGGGCAGGGTGAGGGGGCCTCTCCGTTTGCGCACGATTTCCAAAATTGGACTCGTTTCGAGACCCCCTCACCCCAACCCTCTCCCCCAAAGGGGGAGAGGGAGAAGAGGTGCTTCATGACGCTTGCTCTCAAAACCGTCGCTGCGCCGCGCGTTCCGGTTCGCTATTACGAAGGCGGCAGCGGCACGCCGCTGGTTTTCCTGCATGGCGCGGGCGGAGTGCTTCCCAGCGATCCGTTTCTGGAGAAGCTCAGCCAAAAATATCACCTCTACGCACCACTGCTGCCCGGCTATGGCGACAGCGAGGAATGCGGCGACATCCGCGACATGCTCGATTTCGCGTTGCACACGGCGGATGTGATCGATGCGCTGGGCCTGAAAGACCCGATCCTCGTCGGCCATTCGATGGGCGGCATGATCGCGGCGGAAATGGCGGCCATCGCGCCGCATGATACATCGCGCCTCGGCCTCATCTGTCCGGCCGGGCTCTGGATGAACGATCATCCGATCCCCGATCTGTTCGCTACGATGCCATACGAATATCCGGCGCTGCTGTTCCACGATGCGGAGCAGGGCGCGGCGATGCTCACCGCCAACACGCGCGTGGACGATCCGGAATGGCTGAAGGCCTTCCTCGTCACCAATGCGCGCCAGCTCGGCATGGCGGGCAAGATCCTGTTCCCGATCCCGGAGCGCGGGCTTTCCACGCGGCTCTATCGCATCAAGGCGAAGACACTTCTTATATGGGGCGACAGCGACCGGCTTATTCCGCCCGTCTATGCGCAGGCCTGGAAGAAGGGCATCGCCAATGCCGAGCTCGTTTCGATTCCCGAAGCGGGCCACATGGTGACAATCGAAAAGACCGATCAGGTGATGAGCGCGCTGGCGCGTCTCGGTTAGGAGTGTGTGATGGCTGACTACGATCTGGTGATCCGGGGCGGGAATGTTGCCGACGGCATAGGCGCTGCGCTGCGCGAAGCCGATGTGGCGATAAAAGACGGAAAGATCGCCGCTCTCGGCAAGGTTTCCGGCAAGGGCGCCGAAGAGATCGATGCCAAGGGCCTGCTCGTCACGCCGGGCTTCGTGGATATCCATACCCATTACGACGGACAAGCGACCTGGGACACGCGGCTTCAGCCGTCGAGCTGGCATGGCGTGACCACGGCGGTGATGGGAAATTGCGGCGTCGGCTTCGCGCCGGTGCGCAATGAGGATCGCGACCGCCTTATCGAATTGATGGAAGGCGTTGAGGACATTCCCGGCGCGGTGATGAACGAAGGCCTGAAATGGAATTGGCATTCGTTCGGCGATTATCTGGATGCCGTGGACGCGCGGCCTCGGGACATGGACATCGCAGCGCAACTGCCGCACGGCGCGTTGCGTGTCTATGTGATGGGCGAGCGCGGCGCGAAGCTGGAGCCCGCGACGGATGCCGACATCGCGCAGATGCGCGCGCTGACGGCGGAGGCGATGCGCGCCGGCGCCATCGGCTTCTCCACCTCGCGCTCGCTGAATCATCGCACGGTGAAAGGCGATCCGACGCCAAGCCTCCGCGCCACCAAGGCGGAGCTGATGGGCATTGCCATGGGCATGAAGGACGCTGGCTCCGGCGTGATCGAGCTTTTGTCGGATTTCAACAATCCCGATGCGCAGACCGAATTCGCCATGCTGCGCGATCTGGTGAAGGAAAGCGGGCGGCCGTTGTCGTTCTCGCTGGCGCAGGGCGGAAGCTGGGCGGATGGCTGGAAAGGCCTGCTCGCCATGATCGAAGGCGCGAACAAGGACGGCCTGCCGATCCGTGGCCAGGTGGCGCCGCGCCCCATCGGCCTGCTGTTGGGCCTGCAGGGCACGCTCAATCCCTTCATCGCGCATGAAGCGTTTCAGGCGATAAGGGACAAATCTCTGGCGGAGAAAGTGGCCGCCATGCGCGATCCGATGTTCCGCGCGCGCATCATGGCGGAGAACGATGCCAAGCAGACCCATCCGCTCGCCCGCCGCGTGATGCAGTTCGACCAGATCTACCCGCTCGGCAATCCGCCGGATTACGAGCCGCCGCGCGAAACCGCCATCGCCATGCAGGCCGAACGCATGGGCCGCGATGCGGCGGAGGTGGCGTATGACCTTCTGCTGGAAGACGAAGGCCGCGCCTTCCTGTTCTCGCCCTTCGCGAATTATGTGAACTACAACCTCGATTGCTGCGGCGAGATGATCGCCCATCCCGATACGGTGATGGGCCTTGGCGACGGCGGCGCGCATGTCGGCATCATCTCCGACGCCAGCTACACGACGTATCTCCTCACCCATTGGGGCCGCGACCGCGCCCATGGGCGTTTCGAGATTCCTTATCTCGTGAAGCGCCAGACCTCGGACACCGCCCGCGCCGTGGGCCTGCTCGACCGCGGCGTCATCGCGCCCGGCATGAAGGCGGACATCAACGTCATCGATTTCGACAAGCTGCGCGTGAATGCCCCGACCATGGCGTTCGATTTGCCTGCGGGCGGCAAACGCCTGCTGCAGAGTGCCGATGGCTATATCGCCACCATCGTGTCGGGCAATGTCACCTATCGCGATGGCAGGGAAACCGGCGCGCTGCCCGGCAAGCTGGTGCGCGGCCCACAGGCAGCGCCGTAATTTTCCCCCCTGCGAAGAGCGGGGGAGGTGGCAGCCGCGCAGCGGCTGACGGAGGGGGATTTGTCCGCTCCACTTACCCCCTCCACTTCGCTTCGCTCAGCACCTCCCCCGTAAACGGGGGAGGAAAGCCGCGGAATCGCTTGACCCCTAGATAGTTTCAGATGAAACTATCGCCGTCGCGCCCCACAAAAAGGAGAAGGCCATGGCGGATCTCTGGGAAAACCCGATCGGCACCGACGGTTTCGAATTCGTCGAATACACCGCGCCCGATGTGAACAGACTGCATGCCTTCTTCGAGCAGATGGGCTTCCGCGCGGTCGGCCGCCACCGTTCCAAGAACGTGACGCTCTACCGGCAGGGCACGACGAACTTCATCGTCAACGCCGAACCCGGCAGCCATGGCGCGCGCTTCGCGAAGGCGCACGGCCCCTCCGCCTGCGCGATGGCGTTCCGCGTGAAGGATGCGGCGTTCGCCTACAAGAAACTGCTGGAGCTGGGCGCGACGCCGTTCCACGGCACGCAACCCGGCCCGATGGAACTGAACATTCCCGCCATCGAGGGCATCGGCGGCAGCGCGATCTATCTGGTGGATCGTTATGGCGACCGCTCGATCTACGATGTGGATTTCATCCCCACCGATCCGTCGAAGGGCTTTATCCATGACGGTGCGGGCCTCACCTATATCGACCACGTCACGCACAACGTGTTCCGCGGCAACATGGACAAGTGGGCGGGCTTCTACGAGAAGTTCTTCAACTTCCGCGAAATCCGCTACTTCGACATCGAAGGCAAGCTGACGGGCCTGAAGTCCCGCGCGATGACGAGCCCGGACGGCAACATTCGCATCCCGATCAACGAAAGCTCCGACGACAAGTCGCAGATCCACGAATATCTGGAGGAATACAAAGGCGAGGGCATCCAGCACATCGCGCTGGGCAGCGACAATATCTATGAGAGCGTGGAATCGCTGCAGAAGAAGGGCGTCGCGTTCCAGAGCACGCCGGACACCTATTACGAGCGCCTCGACAACCGTATCAAGGGGCATGGCGAGGATGTACCGCGCCTGCGGAAGGACGGCATCCTGATGGACGGCGCGCCGGAAGACAGCGGGTTGTTGCTGCAGATCTTTACCCAGAACGCCATCGGCCCGATCTTCTTCGAGATCATCCAGCGCAAAGGCAATCAGGGCTTCGGCGAAGGCAATTTCAAGGCGCTGTTCGAAAGCATCGAAGCCGATCAGATCAAGCGCGGCGTGCTGAAGGACACCACCGCGGGAGCGCACTGACATGGCCTCCAAGAACTGGATCGAATTCCCGCGTGTCGAAGGCGAAACCTCCAAACAGGCGCAT
>JAFECN010000202.1 GCA_018242145.1 Pseudomonadota bacterium | reverse complement strand
CGACGGACCATGCGTCCGTTGTCACTGCGAGGCCCGCGCCGAAGACGAGATTGCCCTTCGCCGGATCGGGACCGGTGATCGTGAACGGCTGACCAGGCGCCACGGTCGGCGAGACGGACTGATCGCCCGCGAAATTCACCTTCAGCTTCTCCTGACCCGACAGCAGATCGTAGCGATAGCCTGCGCGCACTTCCGGCTGCAGGAAGAAGGAGCCCATCTTCAAATCCTGCCGCAGATCGGCGCCCAGGAACGCGCGCACCGAATTGGCGTAGTAAGGCTGCACATGCAGGTCCATGCCGGCACCACCGCCGGATTCCGTATAGCCTTCTTCGCGCAGGGTGAGCGCATCCATGCTGAATTGCGGCATCAGCACCGTGCCGCCGGAGCTGAAGATGAAGCCGGTGCTGAACCCGCCCGCCGCCAGCGCGGAAGAGCGCTTGCCTTCCGCCTGGCGCTTGATGAGTTGCGTGCCGGAAAGGTCGTCGATGATGAGGGTGCGGCGGCCATCCAGATGGCCATACCCGATGCTCACCTGGGAATCGAAGAACAATCCCTTGCCGCGCCAGTCGGTATAGCCGGTCAGCATGTACCATTCGGACGTGGTCTTGCTTTCACGCGGGTATTTCTCGCTGGTGTCGCCGGCATAGAAGGTGAAGGCGCCGCCGTAGCGGCCGCTGGAGATGCTGCCGCCGTCCGCGCCCATCGCGATGCCGAAGCCGGAATTGTTGTAGCCGCCGGCGGCGATCTTGTTGGGCACGCTCAGGCGCTGGCCGAACTCTTGCGCCCATAGCGTGATGTCGCCATCCTGGCGCGCATACATGCGCAGCTTGCGCTGGCGCTCGCCGACGATGCTGGACGCCTGATCGGTGAGCGAGATGGCCACCGCGCGCGCCGAGCCGGAAACGTCCGGCGCGAAGTTGGCGTAGATCTTCTGATAGACCTGCTGGCCCGTGGTCGCATCGAGCGACGTGGTGCCGACCGGCGCCCCGGCATTGATGACGGCAGCGCCGAGGTCCGCGTCATTCGCCAGCGCAAGATTGGCGGGAGCAAACATCGCGGCCGCATAGCCGGTAAGGCCGATATCACTCGCCGACTTCGGCTGAAGCGTCAGGATGACATCGGAGTGCGTCGAGCCTTGCGGATTGGTGCCTGTGCACTGATACGCTCCGCTAAAGCCGGTGACGCCATAAGCACACACGCTGCCTGTAAACAGGAAGGGAATGCCGTTCGTGAGAGCTTGCTGGACCTGCGATGGGTTGGCGATGTTCAGGTTTCCGGATGCGGTATCGAAAATAATAAATTGGGCTTGCCCCGCAGCCCCACTCGACAGTTCCGGCGCGGAAATGAAGCCGCCGAAATTCATCTTCAGAGTCGAACCCGCTTCGAGATTGATGACACCCGTCGACGTCGCCTGCACGATCGGGCCGGAATTGCCGGTGCGGTTGATGTTGAAACCGTCCGCGAGAGTCAGGCCCAGTATGCCGCCGCGCTGAACATCGAGATTGTCGACCGATATGTTGGCCACCGTGCCGGCAGGGAGCACGCGGCCACCGCTGGTCGAGCCATTGTTGGTAGCCGTGAGCGTGCCGCCCGCCTGGACCGTAATATTCACGACACCGCCGGCGCTCTCCAGAATGTCACCGGTGACCGTCGCATGCGAACCTACGAGCAGCGTGTCATTGCCGCCGCCGAAATTCATGTTGCCGGTGATGGTCGCCGCCTGGGTTGTCGAGCCGCTGACGTTCACCGTGTCGTTGAAGGAGCCCAACACCACATCGCCGATGATGGTGCCGGAGTTGGTAAGGCTGACATTGCCACTGGCCGCGCCAAGGTTGATCGCCTGCGCGTAGTTTGCGCGGTTGTCCAGTTGCGCCACGGTCCCGTTCACGCTCGCATAGGCTTGCGCGCTGATCGTGCCGGCATTGTCGATGTTCAACAGCGTGCCCGACTGATCGAGAATGCCGATAGCGCTAAGCGTTTTAACGGTGGTATCCGACGTTATGGCAGAGGCGGTGATGAAGCCCTGGTTCAGAAGCGAAGGAACCGTCGCACCCGTGTTGGCGATCGAGACGGCAATGGCCTGCCCGGCAGTAGCCCCGCTATAGGATGCGGTGATCTTTCCGACGCCCGTCGTGGCGCCTGTGGCCGCGCCGTTGCTGGAGTTGGTGATGGCATATGTTCCACCCGCCGGAGCGACGATGTTCGTGTAGTTTCCGATGACGAGCGCGCTGACCTGCGGCGCTGTGGTGGCGTTGGCATCCGCCGATGCCTGGGCGGTGATTGTGCCCGAATTGTAGATGCCGCTGGAAAGCGTAATAAGATTGGTCGCGCTGCCGCCGATGATATCGACGGCGGTCGCCGCATCGATGTTGACGTTCTGCGCAGCGCTCGAGATCGTGCCGCGGTTGAAGAGGCTGTAGGTCAGCCCCGCGCTCTCGGTGAAACCGCCGATCGTGATGGGCGCCGCTGAAGCGGAACTCTCAAAACCGGTCGTTATCAACAGCGCCGGCAAGTCGCCATTGGTTGCGATGTTGGCCGTAGTCGTCCCGTCCGACTGCGACAAGGGACCGGCATTGTAGATGCCGCCGGTGATGTTATTCGAGACGACAAGAGCCGATTGCGCTACCGGATTGCCCTTGTCGGTGGTCGCGGTGGTCTGTGTACCGGACGTCAGAATGGTTCCGTAGTTCTGTATGGAGCCGTTTATCTGCCCGCCGGTGAGAATACCGATTGCTTTCCGGCCAAAGCTTTCCACCGATCCGCCGACAACGAGACTGCCATTGGTCGTCCCGTCCAGCTCGATACTGGTTACGCCGGTAGAAGCGGTCGAATTCGCGGTCGTCGGCAGCGTGTTGATCGTGCCGTTGGCCAGAATATCGCCGTCCACCGTCGCGCCAGAGGGAAGAAAAATGCTCCAGGAACCATCACCCTGCGTCTTCAAAAGTGAACCGCTCTGAAGTGCGATCGCCGTGCTGCCGGTGGGATTGAGCGTGTTGTTCACCGAGTCGACGGTGCCGGTGAAAACGCCCGTCGTGCTGCCGGTCAGGCCGAGCACAATTCCGGTCTTGGTCGCGCCACTTCCCGTGAGGTCCATGGTGCCGCCGAGAATAATCTCGCCTGTACTGCCCGCATCGGCCTGAATGCCCGTCGCAGAGGCGGTGGATTGGTAAGTCAGACTGCCGCCGGTTTCGATTTTGACGATGTTCTTGCTCGCCGTGGCCGAGTTGATCTCGATGGCGGGAACCGTCGCCGGTTTCGAAGAAGACGGGATGGTGATCGTATTGCCCGACGTAACGTCGATGGGGCCGTCGGCATCGGTTGTCTGGGTCTTGTTGGTGTTCGCGGCGTAGGCCGGACCCGCAAGCAGAGCGACCGTGGCCGCAGTCAGCATCAGCGCGCGCTTATACACGTCATACCTCATAGCGTTAGTGCCGGTTTTTGGCCGGGCCGGCGGCCCCTGGGACCCATGCCGAAAATCCGCGCCGCCGCCCCTGAAAGCGCGTCGCTCGGCCGGACCTTAGCCAGATTTTCGCCGCGAAGGCTAGCCCGTAAGTCACGGGGCCGGTTGAAATTTTGCTTTTTTAATCGGGCATTAGCGCCTTCCTGCCCACAATCCGGGCCACACGGAATTTCAACCCGAACGGGATCAACCTGGTTACCGGATGAGCGCAGTCCGCCGCATCAGCTTCTCGAAGCTCTCCCAGAAGGACGCTTCGGCCGCCATCGCCCGCCACGAGATGCTGTTCGCGGGGCGCATCGGCGGCGCGCGCGCGGTCTTTGCCTTCTGCGACCTTTCGGGCCTGGATCTTTCGGGCCGCAACCTGTCGGACGCCGATTTCACCGGCGCTCTGCTCGAGGAAACCAACCTGGCCGGGGCGCGGCTGGATTCCGCCAGCTTCTTCGGAGCGGATCTGCGGCGCGCCAATCTGGCGGGTGCCACTCTGCGCCGGTCGGACATGCGCGGGGCCTCCTTGCGCGGCGCCAACCTGATCGGCGCCGATCTCTATGAAGCGGACCTGCGCGAGGGCACCATCGCGGAGAAGGACCGCTTCGGAAATCTGCGCGTGATGCAACACGACGTCGGGCCGAGCGAACTTCCCGATGCCTTGATGAGCAGCGCCAATCTGGAGCGCGCCAAGCTTTCCGGCGCCTTGGCCGTTCGCGCGGACTTCACCGACGCGATCATGCGCAGTTGCAAGCTGACACGCGCCAATCTTCGGCAGGCGAAACTCACCGGCGCCAATCTGGAGAATGCCGATCTGTCCGGCTGCGTGCTGGCGGGCGCGGATCTCACCGGCGCGATCCTCGTTGGCGCGCAAATGAACAGCACGGTGCTGGATGGCGCAAACATGACCGGCACGCTGCTGAAGCACCCCGAAGCGGCGCTGAGCAATTCGCTTCCCGATGTGTTGAATGCGCATTCGCGCTGGGCGGAAACGGATGGGCGCGAAGGCGCGCCGGCCGATCTGACCGGCGCGGACCTGCGCGAGATGAAATCGCTGGCGCACCGCCAGCTCACCGCGCTCATCGCGCCGAACGCGATGCTCTATGGGCTCGATCTGTCCGGCGCCTCCTTGCAGGGAAGCAATCTGGCGGGCGCCGATCTGAGAAGCGCGCGGCTGGCGGGTGCCGATTTGCGCGGCGCCAATCTTTCCGGCACGAAACTGAACAACGCCGATCTCCACGATGCACGGATGGGGCCGCTTCTGATTTCCGATCAGCGCTTGCTGCCCGCCCGCCTTGATGGCGCGCAGGCGCGGTATGCGGATTTCCGTGGGGCCGATCTCAGGCGCGTGAAGTTCAACGGCAGCGACCTGTCCTACACCAACATGCTGGGCGCGGATTTGCGCGATTGCGAGTTGGGCGGCGCAGTGCTGGGCGGCGCGAAACTTCCGCCGATGATCGCCGAGGCGATGGCGACGCTCGCAGCGAGCGACCTCGGCTAGGCGTTTGCCGCTCTCGCCGACGAATCCGGCACGCGCTGGCGGATGAACTGACCCAAACGCTGCAGCGAGACTTTCGCCTCCGGCACATAGGCGCTGGCCTGAAACAGATGCTGCATGCCGTCATAGATCTCGACGCTGACGGGAATGCCCGCTTCGGCGGCGCGATCGCCGATGCGGCTGGCGTCGTCGCGCAGGATCTCGTTGCTGCCGGCATGGACCATGATCGGCGGGAAATCGCGGAACGGCGCGTAGATCGGCGAAGCGTAGGGATCGGCCGGGCTTTGCTTCTTCAGATAGTTGCGGGCGCTGAGGAAGAGCAGCTCCCACGACAGCGCCGCGTCTTTCTTCGCGTTCTGCAGCATCGACATGCCGGAGAGCGAAAGATCGGCCCAGGGGCTCATCGCCACGACACCGGCGGGCATCGCAAGCCCCGCGTTGCGAATGGCGAGCAGGCAGGCGAACACCAGACCACCGCCCGAGCCATCGCCCGCCAGAATAACCTGCGATGCGGAGACGCCGTGCTGCAGCAGATGCCGATAGGCGTCGATGCCGTCGCGCAGACCGGCGGGGAAGGCGAAATCCGGCGCCAGCCGATAGCCGACGGAGAACGCGGTGGCGCCCGCGGCGCTGCATAGCCGCGCGACCAGCGCGCGATGGGTTTCCGGCGAGCCGGAGATGTAGCCGCCGCCATGGAAATAAAGAATGACGCGATGGGACATCGAGCCGTCGGTGCGCACCCATTCGCCCTTCACCGGGCCAAGCTGCCCGGCTTCGAACACCGCATCTCTCGGCACGGCAGCGAAGCGGGCGGCGAGATAATTGAACTGGCGGCGCAGTTCCTCGATGTCGTTCACATCGCCCGAGGTGGCACGGGGGCGCGACATGCGGTTCATGCGGGAAAACAGGGCGCTCTGCCAACTGGCCATGGTTAAAGCCGTAAATCCGAGGTTGGCCGGAGAATAGAGAAGCCGCCGCCCGCGCCCAAACGAAAAAGCCGGGCAGCGTTAAGCTGCCCGGCTTCTCTGTGACTTGATGTCAGACCCGGAGGATCAAGCGGCTTTCGCGCTACCTTCGATGGTCTTCAGCCCAATGTTGGATTCCGGTGCATTGATGGCAATGCGGCGGGGCTTCTTCTCCTCGGGCACGATCTGTTCGAGGTCGACATGGAGCAGGCCGTTTTCGAGCTTGGCGCCGCGGACCTCGACATGGTCTGCGAGCTGGAAGCGGCGCTCGAAGGCGCGGCCGGCGATGCCCTGATACAGCACGCCCTTGCCGTCACCCTTCTCGGCATCTTCGCGCTTGCCGGCGATGGTGAGGACATTGTCCTTCACTTCGACGTTCAGGTCCTTCTCGCCGAAGCCGGCGACGGCGACCGTCACGCGGTACTGGTTCTCGGACGTGCGCTCGATGTTATAGGGCGGATAGGACTGGCCGGCCTCGTATTGGGCGACCTGGTCCAGGGTGTCGAACAGCCGGTCAAAGCCGACGGTCGAACGGAACAAGGGGGAAAAATCGAATCTCATGGGTCAAACCTCCGATAAAGCGTTTGGGTTTGGCCTTTCCCGGAGCGGGCAAAGGCCGGTTTCAGCGTGAGGCGCCCGAAGGCCGCCCGCACAATTCCTAGATAAGAAGGGGCTTTGGCGCTTCAAGACCACGCGCGCCATGCCGCGCGCGCCAAAAGAAAGGCCCGCGCGGCGTCCCGGCGAGCCTGTCGGTCCCTAGCTACGCAGCAGGCCGGGAACCTTGGCTTTGTTGCACGCCACCCCACGGCACCTTCGCTTCAACCTCCCCGGTTTGCATGTGGAGGGTTCGTCGTCTGCCCGGTCTTAAGCGTTTTCCGGGCATCCGATGATTTCCACGCGGGGTCCACGCAAGGCTTGGCCCCTTACCTGTCTGTCCTTGCGGCGAAGCTACTGTCTCAAAGGAATTCTCCCAGCCATTACCCGGGAGAACATATAGCGAACATATAATAGGACAATCAAGCCCAAAGAAGGAAATATTTCTGACAGATTGTCAGCCCCCGCGCTTTGTCGCAATCGGCTTCCTGTCCACCCGAATTAGCAAAGGTTCTTGGGAGAGTGCTCATCCCAAGAGGTGCGGCCGCTTCCGAAAATACAGGCACTCGTTCTGACAATTTGCCAGAGTCGAATATTGCATATTTGCTTATGCAGATACCCATTTTGGAATGCGCAAGCTTCAGTTTTGGAGGTAATATCTCGGATATCAAATCGAATCCTGAAGATATGCCTTTTTATGCTGGCAGGGTTCTCGCAGCTTTCGTTTATTCTCTTGAACGAAAAGGCTGCAGCGACCTTGGGACAGGGGATGACTGGGATGGGGCGCGACCTGGAAAGCGCAGACAGTATCGAAAAGCTATTTGGCTTGGATCTGAAGGTTCAGGACACCCCTGACGCAAGGGCGCGAACGCAGATCAGCGACGATCTCGATCGCTTCAATGATGAATTCACCGGCGTGTCTGACGCCCGTGCCCTCGATGTATTGGTCACAGATGCCGGAACGTTCGAACTCCAGGGTGGCTTGATCGGCCGCACGTCGCTCGGCGTGTTATTCGTCAATCTGTTCTTTCTCCCTGCGGCCCTGCGCGGCAAAGGCATTGGCGGAAAAATTCTACGGTTGGCGGAGGAGGAGGCCCGAAGGCGCGGATGTTGGCAGTCGGTACTCTTCACGATCACGTTCCAGGCGCCGGATTTCTACAAGCGTCACGGATATCGCGAGTTTGGCCGAGTCGGATGCAATCCCCTTGGTCACGCGCGCGTTTTCATGGTGAAGGCATTGGATT
>JAFECN010000201.1 GCA_018242145.1 Pseudomonadota bacterium | reverse complement strand
GCGCCATTCAGTTTCACCGCTGCAAGACTTGCGGCTGCGTCACCCATTGGTGGCCGGTGGATGAGAGCGTGAACCGCATGGGCGCGAACGCGAACCTGATGCCGCGCGATGTCCTGGAGAAAGCCTCCGTCATCCCGTTCGACGGCGCGGGCATGTGAAAGCGATGGCCTCCCGCGCGGGGAGGCCATGTGCCTTACGCCGCCAGCTTCTTCGCGAAGCTGGGGTAGTAGCGGGCGAACATGCGGTCGCGATAGGCGGTGAGGTTCGCGTATTTCTCCGCGCGGCGGCGCAGTTCGCCGGTGAAGAACGGCGTCAGCGCCGCCGCCACCATCGCCGCGGCGGTTGCATCCACGCCGCTCGGTTCCTCGCCCATGACATAAGGCTTGTCGCCCAGAATCACCGACAGCGACGCCAGCGAACGCTCCGCCAGGTCGGCGGTTTCTTCGTGCAGGTGCCGGCTGATGCCGTGGCCGTGCAGGTTTTCCCGCACGCGCCGGCGCGCGTCTTCGGCCACGCCCTCGGGCGCGCCGTCGAAGAAATGCGACGGCCCCCTGTGCCAGTTCTCGTCGTCCAGCCAGCGGTGCTGCACGATGGCGAAGTAGAGATGATCCTCCAGCATGCGCTCGATGGCCCAGGCCTGCGCGCGCTCATGGGTGGAAAGCCCAGCGTCGAAATCGAAGCGGTGATGCTTCTCGATATGGGCGCGGATGAAGGTGGAATCGCCGACGCGGTGCGCGCCCACCTGAATGAACGGAATCTTGCCCTTGGGCGCGGCCTGCGGCGCGGCGCGCTCGAAGCGGTAGGGCACGCCCGCCATCTTGAGCTGAATCTCGGTTTTCATCACGAACGGGCTGGGATCGGGAAGATCGAAAGCCGGTCCGAAGCCGTAAAGCGTAAGCATGTTTGTCCCTCCTCCAATGGACGCTTTTCTTACGCCCCCGCTGCTGACAGCATGGTGTCAGCAGCCTTGCGGCAGGATGGCAGCATGGAAAACACACCATGAGACGCGCGGATCGGCTTTTCCGGATCATCCAGATCCTGCGCCGCAAGAAGCGGCCCACCACGGCGAACGAAATCGCCGAGGAACTGGAGATTTCGCTGCGCACCGCCTATCGCGACATCGCGCAATTGATGGCGGACCGCGTGCCGATCCGGGGCGAGGCGGGCATCGGCTATGTGCTGGAAGGCGGCTTCGACATGCCGCCCCTGATGCTGACGGCGGACGAGATCGAAGCAGCGATGCTGGGCGCGCAATGGGTGATGAATCGCGGCGATTCCGAACTGGCGCGCGCGGCGTCCGATCTCGTCGCCAAGATCGGCGTCGTCATTCCCGAGCATCTGCGGCCCCTGCTGATGGAGCCGGCGCTGGCCGCGCCCAAGCGCTATCCCAACGCGGCGGACAAGATCGACATGGCGCGGCTGCGCACCGCCATCCGCGCGCAAGGCAAGATCGCGCTGCTCTATCGCGACGAGAACGGCCAGGAATCGCGGCGCGTCATCTGGCCGATTGCCGTCGCCTATTGGGAAACGGTGCGGTTGATCGTGGGCTGGTGCGAATTGCGCAATGCTTTCCGGCATTTCCGCACCGATCGGGTGCAGGAATCGGAATTCCTCGAAGCGCGCTATCCCTTGCCGCGCGCCCGGCTGCGCCTGCAATGGAAGAAGGAGATGGAATCGTCCGACCGCCGCCCGCCCCAAAAAGGTGCAGCTTCTTCGAATCCGGTGCCGGTCGAGTAGGATTCGTTAACGCAGCGCTGAGTCTTTCGCGCAACAGCGGCGGCAGATGCGGCCGCCGGGCGGCACCCTTTTGCGTTCTCGCGCGTTGTTCCACCCGGAAGGGGCAGAAAGCGAGAGAATGCCGTGCGCACGAACACCGTGTTGAAACTGAACCCGCGCCGGGACAAGAGCGATTTCGGCGAAATTACCGCGTCCAACAGCAACCAGCCGGCGGTTGCGGGCGTTCATGCCGATTACCGCCGCGACGACTATGTCTTTCCGCGGACGCAATCCTTGCAGATGCGCCAACTGACATGGGAGCGCACGCAGCCCTTGAAGCACTGGGGCAGCAACCTGATCGCCAATCTCGCCTGGGAAATGTTCGCTTAAAATTCGCGAGGCCGTTTTTTATGACCGCGCCCGAAAGAAAAGCGGCGGTGTTGCCACCGCCGCTCTCCATTTCACAAAGCCGCCGGGATCAGAACGCGGCATCCAGATTGGTCTGCAGACGCCGCGACGCCGGATTGCGGACAGCGTTCGCCAGAATCTGCTTCACGCTCACATCGCGGCCGTAGAAGCGGGCATTGGTATCGCTCTGCGGCGCCACCACCGATCCGTTGATCGAGATGCCGCCATAGACGCCCTTGGATTTCGACCACACGATGATGTCGCCGGTGAGGTTGCCGCTGGTCGCCCCTTCCACGCCCGCGCCGAGCGTCACGACGGTCAGTCCGGCACCGGCGCCGAACTTGAACTTGCTGCGCTCAACCGCCCGCAACGCGCGATCCGTCATGATGATCATGACGACCTGCGCGTCCTGCAGGCCCGCCTGGAAACCGAAGGAGGCCGAGCCCATCGAATAGAACGCGGGGCTGGACCAGCCGTGCCGCGTGCGGGCGAGCAACACGCCGTCGCCGCCCTCCGCGCCGAAGATGAAGCCGCCCTTCACCAGCGACGGAAAGATGAGCACCGCGCGCGCGCGGCGCAGATTGTGTCGCGCATCGCCGAATACCGAGTCATGCCGCAGCGTGGTCACGGTGGCGTTGGCGTGGGCGAGAAGCTGGCGCGTGTCGGCGGCTTGCGCGGGCGCCGCGAAGAACGCGGCGGCCAGAGCGGCGGCGGCCGCGAGCTTGGCAAAAGTCTTCATGATCGTATCCCTCCAGGAAAATCCCGTGCGCGCAAACTGCCACGCGCGGATGCCCGAGGGAAGGCGCCGCGATCACAGACCCGGTCGTAGTTCCATGGCCGACGGCGCGATGCGGGCATGAATCTGCGGCCGGGCATATATCAGGATTTCCTCGCGCCAGACCTCGATCCGGCGCGTGCCGTCCACACGCATCGCGTGGGCCAGGATCTTGGCCTCCTTGTCGCAGGCGCAATGGGTTTCGATCTTCGCGGTGAGCGAACCGTCTTCGTAGCGGTAGTTGATTTCGTAAGCGGGCATCGAAAGCTCCATCCATCGAGCCCCCGCTCTGTGCGCCAAGCTAGTGACGGCTTGCGTAGAGTAAAGAGAATTTTCGGACACGTTTCTCACAAATTCTGTCGTGTCGTATCGTAGCGTTCGCGCGGGCAAAGGCTGCCCCAAATTTGTCCCAAGGGTTGTCCGCGTTGCAAAGAAAGCATCGGCGAATTGACACATTGGCGGCGTTGCCGGAAGTTTCGCGTCGCAAATTTTTCACACGGGGAATCCACGATGCGCTTTCTCGCCGTTTCTCTTCTTGCCCTTTCCGCCACCGCCGCCGGCGCGGCGGAGATGCCGAAAACGACTCTGGTGCGCGGCACCATCCAGTCGCTCGATGCCAAATCCATGACGATCAAGACAGCCAGCGGCGATGTCACCGCCGCCGCGCCGCTGTCCACGCGCTTCGCCACCGTCGAGAAGCGCAGCTTCAGCCAGATCAAGCCCACGGATTTCGTCGGCGTAACGTCGGTGCCCGGCGCGAACGGGCATCTGCGCGCCGAGGAGATCCACATCATCCCCATCGCGGGGCTGGGCGAGGGGCAATATCCCTGGCCGCATCTGCCTTCGGCCGCAAAGGCGCCGGCGGGCGGCATGGGCAGCATGACGAACGGCACCGTGACCACGGCGCAGAAGGCGCCGATGATGGGCGGCAGCATGACCAACGGAACGGTCGCGCCCGGCGCCGGCAACTGGCAGCTCAACGTCACCTATCACGGCGCGCAGGTGGTGGGCGGCAAATGCGAAGGCCTTGCCGTGCCGGGCAAGCCCGGATGCACCGGAACGTCCATCGTGGATGTGACGCCGCAGACGCCGATCGTGGCCATTGTTCCTTATCGCCGCGATCTGGTGAAACCGGGTGTGTATGTGGTGGCGCAGGCCGTCACCGATGCGGCCGGCAAGACGACCATCGCCTCCGCCACGGTGGAAAAGAACGGCGTGAAGCCGGAATTCTGAGATTCCCGCGTAACGATCGGGCGGAACGCGGCGTATAGAGAGGCGGCAGGGCTATGGGGCCCGCCGCCGAATCCGGGGCCACGGCATGACTATCGCAAGCGAACCCGCACACGATCCCGCCGCGCCCGGCGCGGGCGCGCGGATCGCGACGTTCCTGAAATATGGCGCGAACGCCGATCCGGACGCACCGAAAGCGCCGTTCTACCGCCATCCGCTGTTCGTGCGCGTCGCGCATTGGACGAACGCAATCGTGCTGACCGTGATGCTGATGAGCGGATTGCAGATCTTCAACGCGCATTCCGCGCTTTATTGGGGCGCGCAGTCCGACTTCGATCATCCCTGGGTGTCGATGACGGCGGAGCAGAACGACGACGGTTCGCTCAAGGGCATCACCAAGATCGGGCCGTGGCATTTCGATACGACCGGCTGGCTGGGCGCGTCGAAGGTGGACGGGCAATGGGCCGTGCGCGGTTTTCCTTCGTGGGCCACGATCCCCGGCCCGCAATGGCTGGCGATGGGGCGGCTGTGGCACTTCTTCTTTGCGTGGCTGTTCGTGGCGAACGGCGTGGTCTTCGCGGGGCTTGCGGTCTATAGCGGGCATTTCCGGCGCGACCTGAAACCGCGCGCGTCGGATATCACGGGGTTGCCGGCGGAAATCGCGCATCATGCCCGGCTGCAATTCCCGCGCGGCGCGGCGGCGAAAAGCTACAATCCGTTGCAGCGGCTGACCTACTTCACCGTGATCTTCGTGATCGCGCCGCTGATTGTGCTGACCGGCCTCACCATGTCGCCGACGCTGGATACGGCGTTTCCGTTCCTGCCGTGGATTTTCGGCGGGCGGCAAAGCGCGCGCACGATCCATTTTCTCTGCGCGTTTTCCTTCGTGCTGTTCTTCCTCGTGCATATCGTGATGGTCGTGCTGTCGGGGACCTGGAACAATGTCCGCTCCATGATCACCGGCCGCTACGAGATCGAGGAGGGCGGCCATGCGTGAGGGCGCGACACGCCGCGGCTTTCTGATGCGCGGGCTGGCGGGCGTCGGCACGCTGGCGCTGGCCGGGTGCCATTCGGTTTCGCAGCAGCCCTGGGCCGATCCGCTGTTGCGCAGCGCCGAGGCGCTGACCAAGCGCGTGCAGCGCCTGTTCGCGGGCGATCACGCGCTGGCGCAGGAATTCACCAAGGCCGACATCGCGCCGGTGTTCCGCGCCAACGGCACGCTCGATCCCGGCACGGCGGAATATCGCGCGCAGGCGCAAAGCAATTTCGCGAACTGGCGCGTGACGGTGGGCGGGCTGGTCGAGCATCCCTTGTCGCTTTCCATGGCGCAGCTTCGCAAGATGCCGTCGCGCACGCAGATCACCCGGCACGATTGCGTGGAGGGCTGGTCGTGCATCGGCGAATGGACCGGCGTGCAGATGTCCCACATCCTCGCGCTGGCCGGGCCGAAGCAGAATGCCCGCTATGTCGTGTTCTATTGCGCCGATCCGATGACGGATACGAACGGCGACGGCATCAACGACAGCGACTTCTATTACGAGAGCCTCGACATGGTGGAGGCGACGCATCCGCAGACCCTCCTCGCCTACGATCTCAACGGCCAGCCGCTGGACATCGCCCACGGCGCGCCGGTGCGCGTCCGCGCCGAACGCCAGCTCGGCTACAAGCAGCCGAAATATGTGAAGGCCGTCGCGCTGGTCGAAAGCCTGGACAAGATCGGCGGCGGAAAAGGCGGCTATTGGGAAGATCAGGGCTACAACTGGTGGGGCGGAATCTAGCTTGCCCCGCGCGCCTTTCCTCCTTACAGTAAGGAGGAAAGGTAGCCTTTCCCATGAATGCGGTCTTCAGCAAAATCACGTCCAAGTCGCAGACCACGGTTCCGCGCGAGGTGCGCGAGGCCTTGAACGTGAAGCCGGGCGATACGCTGGTTTATCGCATTGCGAAGGGGAAGGTGACGGTCGCGCGCGCCGAGCCGCTGGATCGGGCCTATTTGAAGTCTCTCGAATCCACGCTGTCGGAATGGAACAGCAAGGAAGACGCCGAAGCTTATGACGATCTGTGAGCCCGGCGACGTTGCCATCGTTCCGTTCCCTTTCACGGACATGGCGGTCGCCAAGCCGCGCCCGGCGCTCGTGCTATCGGCGCAGGGTGTGAACGCGAATTCCGGGCATACGGTTTTTGCGATGATTACCACCGCCGCGCGCAGCCACTGGCCGCAAGACGTTCCGTTGCAGGATGCGGCTGCGGCGGGGTTGCGGGCGGAATCCATCGTGCGCGGGAAGCTCTTCACGCTCGATAACCGGCTGATATCGCGGACGATCGGCCGGATTTCCCGCCGCGATCGCGCGGCCATCCGCGCGGTTCTGAAAACCCTTGTCGCGTTGTGAGCATTCCTTGAATCGGGTCTCGTTTCCTCCCACATAAAGGGACCGGGATTTTGGGAGGGAGCCATGACCGATGTTTCCAGTCCGCCCGTTCCGACCCTCGATGAGGGCGCGCGGGGGACGGCGATCATCGCCTACATTCTTTATCTGATCGGCTGGCCGACCTGCCATCTGTCGACCATCGTGGCGCTGATCCTTGCCTACATCAAACGCGGCGAAGTGCGCGGCACGATCTGGGAATCCCACTTCGACAATATCATCAACACCTTTTGGGTGACGCTGGTGGCCGGCATCGCATTCGGCATCATGTCGCTTTTCGCGTTCGGCATTCCGCTGCTCTTCGCGCTGGCGATCTGGTTCCTCTATCGCACGATCAAGGGCTTGATCCGCGCGATCGACTACAAGGCGTATTTCTGATGAGCGATGTTCAGGCACCGCAGGCCGCTCCGGCACCCGAAGCGCGCGTGCTCGCCATCGTCTGCTATGTGCTTTACCTGCTCGCCTTCACCAACGGGCTGACGGCCATCGTCGGCGTGGTGCTGGCCCACATCAAGCGTGGCGAGACGCGCGGCACGATCTGGGAGTCGCATTTTGCCAACCTCATCCATGTGTTCTGGATCGGCGTCGTGTTCTGGGTTGTCTTTGTCTGCGCCGGCCTCGTCTGGCTGGCGGGATCGTGGCACGCGGTGATCGTGGACGATTTTCCGGCGCCGATCTTCGCCCTGCCGCTGTTGGGCCTGGTCTTCCTGGCCTATGTCGTCTGGTATCTGTATCGCGTGGTGCGCGGGCTTTTGCGCGCGCTGGAGAACCGCGCCTACGCGTGAGCGCGGTGCGTTCGCGGCCGGAAGAACAGGAAGCCCACCATGCCCACCATCAGCGCGAGCGCGAAGGTGTAGGGCACCAGATCGAACAGTGCGTTCTCCGCCAGCACCGCGTCATGCGCGCTCATGCCGAGCTTGGCACCCCAGAGCAGGCACTGGCCGACACCGGCTTCGTTCGGCATGCAGTCCGCGCTGGTGACGGTGTAGATCGCGAAGGCCGGAAGGCCGAGCGCGGCTATCGGCAGGAGCAGCATCGAGAGTGCGGCGAGCAGCGGACGGCGCGCTTTCAGCGCGGCGATCGCCGCGATGAAGGCGATGCCGACGCAGAGCAGCGTGTCCAGCCCCACGAACCATGCCAGTTCCAGCGTGTCGCGCATGCCGCCGCCCAGGGCCATGCCGCGGCAGAGGTCAGGCGTGGGATCGCAGGACATCGCCATCGCCGCGCCGCGCACGAACCAGACCAGCACCGAGGGCACAACCAGAAGTGCGCAGCAGATCAGCCACGCCGCGATCTCGCGGCGGCGCGACGGAGGAGGCGGTGGCGGATCGAAATGATGCATCGCGCGAGATTATCCATAATTCACACGAAATTCGTATGAATATGCGCGGGGATGCTTAACCATCACGGTTAAAAGCAAACGCGCCGCCCGAAAGCGGCGCGTTCTCCGGCAGGTTGCAGGCCGGAATCTCAGGCTTTCGCGCTGGGGCGCTCCTTCACGCGGGCAAACCAGGCGCTGACATTCTTGAGTTCGGGATTGAGCGGCTGGCCGACCGTGTTGCCGAAATCGAGGAAGGCGAACAGCAGGATATCGGCCATGGTGAAGCGCTTGCCGCAGACGAATTCCTTGCCGTCCATCTCCTTGTCCAGCCACTTCAGATAATGCTGCGCCACGCCCTTCAGGCCGTCGGCGGCTTCGGGGATGGTGGGGATACGGTCCTTGAACAGCGGCAGGCCCTGGCTGTAGCGGAAGCCGGCGGCCATCGGCTCGCAGATGTTGAGGTCGATGCGGCGCGTCCACTTGCGCGTCTCGGCTTTTTTCTCCGGACTGTCGCCGATCAGCGGCGGGTTCGGATGGGTATCCTCCAGATATTCGCAGATCGCCGTGATCTCGGTGACGCAATGGCCGCCGTCGAGTTCCAGCGCGGGCATCTGGCCGATGGAGTTCTTGGAGAGATAGGGCTCGCGGCGGTTGTCGCCCTTCATCAGGTTCACCTCTTCCGTGGGAACGGTGATGCCCTTTTCGGCCATGAACATCCGCACCATGCGCGGATTGGGGCCGACCGAATTGTAGAACTTCATGCGATGCCTCCCGGAGTGGATGAATTTTGCGTGGGAGGCTATGCGACGGTCACAGCGCCGGTCAAATCGCATTGCTTTTCGGCGCGGGGCGAACCACTTTCGGCGCGCGCCGGGTGAGCCGGCCGCAGCGGCAAGGCGTATAAGGAACGCATGAAGCGCGTTTTGTATCTGGTTCTGGGCTGGCTGCTTCTGATCGGCGGGCTTGTCATCACGCCGATGCCGATCCCCATTCCGCTG
>JAFECN010000200.1 GCA_018242145.1 Pseudomonadota bacterium | reverse complement strand
GCCGCCGGCCCAGGCCCCTGGACGATCAATCGTCATTAAACGTGGGACGGCGATCACAGTCCCATTCTGGGATCGCCGTCCGCACGATCTATTAAGAGAAAATTACGCCTGCGCGCGCACAGTGAGCTGCCATCCCGAGCGGCGAACGTGCACAAACTTGCGAACATATATCTCTGGCCCTATCCGCCTTTGTGGATCGCCGTCGTGCTCGTCGGTGTGATTGACACAATCTGGATTCTCGCGACCCCACTGCGTTTCGATCCTTCCGGGCTCGCCCTCATCCTTGGCCCTGCCACCGGCCTTCTGATCTTCGCAATTGGTGGGCGACACATATTTCCGGAAAAGCTGCGGCACCTCGCTCTGGGCACAGCCTTCGTCCTCTTCGCGTGGCCGGCATTGCGGGTGTTCAACCATCTGGTGATGACACTGCCCTTTCCGCTGACCGATGCATGGCTCGTGCAAGGTGACCACGATCTGGGCCTTCATTGGCGCGCTTATCTATTCTGGGTCGATGCTCATCCGTGGCTCGTAAACGTCATGAGTTTCACATACAGGAGCCTGACGATCTTCTCCTGCCTTGCCGTCGCGTTGCTGATTGTTTTCGGCAACGGCCGCGCCGCGCACGACTTCCTGGTGCTATTCATCGCGAGCGCCGTCATCGCATCTGCGGCGGGATGCCTGTTTCCCGCCGAAACGGCGATGGCCTATTATGCGCCTGTGGAGCATATGTTGAAGCACATCATTCCCGATTACGGTGCAGGCTTTGCGCCCTATCTTCAGGAAATTCGCACCAACCCGCATCACCTTCTGCGCGCCGCATCGTTGCCGGGGCTCACGGCATTTCCGTCTTTCCATACGGCGATGGGAGTCATCATGATCTACTGCGCGCGCACCCGCCGCTGGTTCCTTGCGGCGGCTATCGCCTTCAACAGTATCATGATCGCCGCAACGCCGGTTTTGGGCGGCCATTATTTCGTGGACGTGATCGCCGGCGCGGGCCTTGCCGCCGTGTTGATCGTCTGCCTGCGGCTGATGCAGGGCGAGAGCATGCCTTTCCCGCTCCGAAACAAGGCGGCGCCACTGGCCGGTGAAGCCAAGCCCGCCGCACTGGCCTGAACCGTCATCATTGACGGCGGACGGCGAAGTCATTGAATAGGTCCATGCACGGCTTGCGCACCATCACGCCCGAAATGCTCTTGCAGGCCTACCGCGCCGGCATCTTCCCGATGGCGGAGCGGCGGGACGATCCGAATTTGTTCTGGGTGTCGCCCGATGCGCGCGGCATCTTTCCGCTCGACCGGTTTCATCTGCCGCGCCGTCTGGCGCGCACCGTGCGCAGCGACCGCTTCGCGGTGAAAACCGATACGGCCTTCGCCGATGTCATGCGCGCCTGCGCCGCGCCGGCGGCGGATCGCGACGAAAGCTGGATCAATGACGAGATCCTCTCGCTCTACACCGCGCTTCACAGGATGGGCCATGCCCATTCGGTCGAAAGCTGGCGCGACGGCGAACTCGTCGGCGGCCTTTACGGGGTGAAGATCGGCGCGGCCTTCTTCGGCGAGAGCATGTTCTCCAGAGAGCGCGACGCCAGCAAGGTGGCGCTCGCCCATCTCGTCGCGCGACTGAAATTGGGCGGCTTCCGGCTGCTGGACGCGCAGTTCATCACCAGCCATCTGGCGCAATTCGGCGCTATTGAAATCCCGCGCGCGGCGTATCTGGAATTGCTGGCCTTCGCGCTGGAGCGCGATGCGAGCTTTTACTGGCCGGAATCTTCCGGCAGTTCCGGCATCGCTTCCTTGGAGGTCGCGTCCGGCGACGTCGCCTTGACGGTGGACGTGGACGCAATCAGCGGCAATTGCTGGTCGGGCTGGTTGGTCGCGCAGCTCATCACCCAGACGTCGTAGAGCGGGTGCTGCAATCCGTTCAGCGACGGGCTGGACGCCAGCATCCAGCCGGAGAACACCTGCCGCGCATCCTGATCGGGGCGGTGATCCTCGATCTGCACGAAGGCCGTCGTCTCCGGCGGCTCGGTGATCGGTGTGGAGTAGCAATAGCGCGCCGTGATCGTCAGCGTCGCGTATTTCACCGGCACGCCCACGGGCGCGAGGATGTTCGAGGCCCGTCCGGTGATCTTGTCTAACCCGCGCATCACGATCATGCGCTTCACGCCGTCCTTGCCGGGAATGGCCTTGTCCAGCGCCGCCTGCTCCACCTTGGCCATCGGGTTGAACGGCCGCGGAATCTTCAGGTCCGTCACGGCGGGCGGCGTCACCGGATGATAGGGCGATGTCGGCATCGCCAGGAGCGCCGCGTCGGCGCCCGGCGCCGGTGCGGCCGCGTTCGCCGGGGCGACAGGCTTTGCGGGCGCCGCAGGCTTCTCCGGCGCGGTCTGCGCGACAGCAGAAGAGACCGCGAGCGCGAAGGATGCGGACAACAAGAGCGCAAGCCTCATTTGCCGCCGCCCATCACCGCGCGGCCGATCAGGCCCATCACGTCCACCGCGCCTTGCGTATTGGTCAGTTCGCCGCCCTGCGCGATCATCTTTTCGCTGCCGCCGGGCTGGATCGCGACGTAATTGCTGCCGAGGAATCCGCTGGAGGTGATCTTCACGGCGGAATCGTCCGGAATCTTCACGTCGTTGCTGATGGAGAGATGCGCCACCGCATAATAGGTCTTCGGATCGAGCGACAGGCCCGACACCGTTCCGATCTTGATGCCGTGCAGGCGCACATCGGTGCCGCTGGAGATGCCGTCGGCGCTGGAGAAGCGCGCCGTCACCTCATAGCCCGCCACGCTGCCCGCGCCGGTGGACGTATACATGAAGTAGAGAAACCCGGCGGCCACCGCGACAACGATGGCGCCGATGATCGTCTCGAAGGCGTTGCTGTTGGCCATTATTCGGGTGTCCAGGCTTCGTAGTCGCCGGTCGCCGCCGGGCGCTCGCCCGAACGCGCGAGCGAGCCTTGCGGGCGCAGCGCATGGTCCGTGCCGGTCTGGTTCGGGATG
>JAFECN010000001.1 GCA_018242145.1 Pseudomonadota bacterium | reverse complement strand
GATTGCCGCGGCTGTTGGTATGCTTGTGCAGGAAATTGAAAACGCACTCGGCAGCGAAGCGTTGGGATTGGCCGCATGGTCAGCCGTCCATGGGCTGACCATGCTTGCCCTCGATGACCTGATCGACCTCGGGCAATCCACCGCGGGGCGCGGTGTGCTTGCTTCCCGCGCGGAGATCATCCTGCGATGTCTCCTAAACGCGGAATGAAGGCGTCGTTACTGGTAAAGCCTATACATCTGGTATTCCCGGAGCGCTTCCTGGAATTCCTGGCGCGCGTTATCCCACTGGCGTTGCGTCATGCATGTCTGGCGCGGAAGAACGGTGCCCTCGTGATAAACGAAATGACACACAACCTCCTGGGACGTTGTCTCGGATATGTTTTGCGCTTCCGGCCATGTATCCGACTGTACAGCCGGGCCGGCCAGTGCCGGCGTGAGAAAACCGATTGAGAACAGAACTGCCATTGTCAACTTGCGCATTGAGACCTCCCGACAATCAAATGCGCGGTCAGGTTGATCCTTGCAGGGGAGAAGGACAAGTCGACGAAGGCTTGGCGGCGTTCACAAACACTTGAGAGCCATCACGGCCCCGTGAAATTCACCGTCCAAGCAGCCGCGCTGCTTCGCAGGCAAAATAGGTGAGGATGCCGTTCGCGCCCGCGCGCTTGAAGGACATCAGGCTTTCCAGGATCACGCGGTCGCGATCGAACCAGCCGCGCTCAATACCGCCCGTCAGCATCGAATACTCGCCGGACACCTGATAGGCGAATGTCGGAACGTGGAATGTGTCTTTCACGCGGCGCACCAGGTCGAGATAGGGCATCCCCGGCTTGACCATGACCATGTCCGCGCCCTCGGCGAGATCGAGCGCCACTTCGCGGATCGCTTCGTCGCCGTTGGCGGGGTCCATCTGGTATGTGCGCTTGTCGCCTCTGAGCGCCTTGCCGGAGCCGACGGCATCGCGGAACGGCCCGTAGAACGCGCTCGCATATTTCGCGGCATAGGCCATCAGGAGCGTGTCCTTGTGGCCGGCCTTTTCCAGCGCCGTGCGGATGGCGCCGATGCGGCCATCCATCATGTCGGACGGCGCGATAATATCGCAGCCGGCTTCGACCTGCAGGAGCGCCTGTTTCACCAGAAGCGCGACGGTCTCGTCGTTCGTGATGTAGTTGCCGCCCTTGTCGAACACGCCGTCGTGGCCATGGTCCGTGTACGGATCGAGCGCCACGTCGCAGAGCACGCCCATCTCGGGTACGGCATCCTTAATGGCCCGCACGGCGCGGCAGACCAGGTTTTGCGGATTGAGGGCTTCCTTGCCGTCGGGCGTCTTGCGGGCGGGATCGGTGAAAGGAAAAAGCGCGATGACCGGAATGCCGAGCTTGGCCGCGTCTTCCGCGGCGCCGGCAACGAGGTCCACGCTAAGCCGCTCCACGCCGGGCATGGAGGCCACCGGCGTCCGTTGGCGTTCGCCGTCAGCGATGAAAACCGGCCAGATGAAATCGGATGCGGAAAGCGTGTTTTCCGCAACAAGCTTTCGCGTCCAATCATGGCGGCGCAGGCGCCGCATACGCAGGGCGGGGAACTGGCTCATGGACCGTTTCATGCCAAGTCCCGGCCCGGCTTGCAAGAAACGCCCTGTCGCGGGCCTTTGCGAGCCCGCCGGAACAGGGATAAACCCGGTCCGGCAGGACCTCATCACGACGATGGATAGTTATGGATTTTGAACTCACGGAAGATCAGCGCGCGGTGGAGGACATGGCGCGGCGGTTCGCGGCCGAGAAGCTTGCGCCCCATGCCGCGGAATGGGATGCGACAGAGCATTTTCCCGTGGATGTGATGCGCGAAGCTGCAGCGCTTGGCTTTGCGGGCATCTATGTGAAAAGCGATGTCCGCGGCTCCGAGATGAGCCGTCTGGACGCGGCCATCATCATGGAAGAACTCTCCGCCGGCTGTACCGCGACGGCCGCGTTCATCTCTATTCACAACATGGCGTCGTGGATGATCGACCGCTTCGGCAGCGAAGAACAGCGCCGCCGCTTCCTGCCCAAGCTGACGACCATGGAAAAGATCGCCAGCTACTGCCTGACCGAGCCGGGATCGGGCTCCGATGCCGCCGCGCTCAAGACGAAGGCCGTGAAGGATGGCGATCATTATGTGCTGAACGGCTCCAAGGCCTTCATCTCGGGCGCGGGCGTGTCGGATATCTATGTCTGCATGGTCCGCACCGGCGAGGACGGGCCGAAGGGGATTTCCTGTCTTGTCATCGAGAAGGGCACGCCCGGTCTCAGCTTCGGCAAGAAAGAGCGCAAGATGGGCTGGAACGCCCAGCCGACGGCGCAGGTGATCTTCGACAATTGCCGCGTGCCCGTCGCCAACCGGATCGGCGCCGAAGGCGAGGGCTTCCGCATCGCGATGATGGGGCTGGACGGCGGCCGCATCAATATCGGCGCCTGCTCGGTCGGAACCGCGCGCGCCGCCCTGGAGGAAGCCAAGGCCTATGTGTCTGATCGCAAGCAGTTTGGCCGCGCCATCGCGGAGTTTCAGGCCACGCAGTTCAAGCTTGCCGACATGGCGACGGAGCTTGAAGCCTCGCGGCTGATGATCCGCAACGCGGCGGATGCGCTCGACAGGAAGCACCCGCGCGCCACCATGCTCTGCGCGATGGCCAAGCGCTTCGCCAGCGACATGGGCTCGAAGATCGCCAACGATGCGCTGCAGCTTCATGGCGGTTATGGCTATCTCAAGGATTTTCCAGCCGAGCGTCATGTGCGCGACTTGCGCGTGCACCAGATTCTCGAAGGCACAAACGAGATCATGCGCGTGATCGTGGCGCGCGAGATGTTTCGCCAATGACGGAAGATGCCGAAGTCCTTTTGAGCGCCACGGCGCGCTGGGCCTGATCACCTTGAACCGGCCCAAGGCGTTGAATGCGCTGACGCATGACATGTGTGTGCGCATGAACGCGCAACTCGATCAATGGGCAAAGGATGATGCCGTAAAAGCTGTGGCCATTCGCGGCGCAGGGGATAGGGCCTTTTGTGCCGGGGGGGACATTCGTGCGCTCTATGAATCCGGCAAGGCCGGGACACCTTATGCGCTGGCGTTCTATCGCGACGAATACATCCTGAACGCGACCATCAAGCATTATCCGAAGCCCTATATCGCCTTGATCCAGGGCATCAACATGGGAGGCGGCGTCGGCGTATCGGTGAATGGCAGCCATCGCATCGCGGGCGAAGGCATGGTTTTCGCCATGCCCGAAACCGGCATCGGGCTGTTTCCGGACGTGGGTGGATCGTATTTTCTGCCGCGCTGTCCGGGTGAAATTGGAATGTTTCTCGGCCTTACGGGCTTTCGCCTGAAGACGGCGGATTCTCTTTATGCCGGCATCGCAACGAATTTTATTCCAACTGCCCGGTGGGATACCCTGCTGAAAGCGCTTGCTGACGGGACAGCGCCCGATACCGCGATCGAAGGCCTGAAGGACACGGTTCCCGACACATTCCTTATGGAGCATCGTTCCGCCATCGACCGCATCTTTGCGGCGAACTCAGTCGAGGAGATTCTCGCCGGCCTCGACGCCGAGCATGAAGATTGGACGGACGATATCGCCACCACGATCCGGTCGAAGTCACCGACCAGTCTGAAGATTGCCTTCCATCAGATTCGCGAAGGCAGGAATCTCGACTTCGACGCTTGCATGCGCATGGAATATCGCATGGTGAACCGCATCGTCGCCGGCCATGACTTCTATGAAGGCGTGCGCGCGGTCATCATCGACAAGGACAACGCGCCGAAATGGCAGCCTGCTGAACTATCCGGCGTTTCACAGGCGGATGTGGATGCCTATTTCGCGCCGCTGGGAGAGAAGGAGTTAAAGCTATGACCAATATCGCATTCATCGGCGTGGGCAATATGGGCGGCCCGATGGCCCGCAATCTTCTCAAAGCGAACCACCAGGTCACGGCGTTCGATCTCAGCGATACCGTTCTCGCTCCTGTCCTCAAGGCTGGCGCGGCGAAAGCCGCGAGCGCGAACGAAGCCGTGAATGGCGCAGATGTGGTGATCACCATGCTGCCCGCCGGACAGCATGTGCGAAGCGTCTATCTCGACAATGGCGTGTTGAGCGCGGCGAAGAAAGGCGCGCTTTTGATCGATTCCTCGACGATCGATGTCGATTCCGCGCGCGCTGTTCATAGTGCGGCCGAAAAAGCCGGTTTCCTGTTTCTGGATGCCCCCGTGAGTGGCGGCACCGGTGGCGCGGAAGCGGGCACGCTCACCTTCATGTGTGGGGGGAGCAACGCGGCCTTCGAACAGGCGAAACCCATTCTGGAAAAAATGGGGAAGAAGATCGCGCATGCGGGCGGCCCGGGCGCAGGGCAGGCGGCGAAGATCTGCAATAACATGATGCTCGGCATTTCGATGATCGGCACCTGCGAAGCCTTGGCGCTCGGCGAGAAGCTGGGATTGGAGGCGCAGGCTTTGTTCGACATCATGTCAACGTCGTCCGGGCAATCCTGGTCGCTCACGACCTATTGTCCCGTTCCGGGGCCGGTTCCGACCGCGCCCTCGAACCGCGATTACACGGGCGGTTTCGCGACGGCGCTGATGCTGAAGGATCTCAAGCTCGCGCAAACCGCGGCGCAATCCGTGGGCGCCAACACGCCGCTCGGTGCCGAAGCGGCACAACTCTATTCGCTGTTCGCTGCGCTCGGTAACGCCGGAATGGACTTTTCCGGCATAATTCGCATGTTGCAGGGAAAAGCCTGATTTACCCGCCTTTAAGACCCACGCCCTATTCTTTAGTCAAATAAAACAGGTGGGCCTCGCGAAAACGCGGGGGGTGTGGAAGATGACAGCGTTAGCGAAACCGCAAATTGCGGCCGCGCTCGAAAGCGCGTCGGCTGTGGGCAAACAATATATGGAGATGCTCAATCTCATCGAGAGATTGCATCGCCAGCTTCTCGACGTCATCAAGGACGAACTGGACCGGCGCGACGAGCGCGAAATAAACAGTGTCCAGGCGCTGCTCTTGTTCAACGTCGGCGATCAGGAATTGACAGCCGGTGAGCTGCGGACCCGCGGCCACTATCTCGGCTCGAATGTCTCGTACAATCTCAAGAAGCTCGTGGAATCCGGTTATGTCCACCACGAGCGTTCGGAACTCGACCGGCGCTCGGTGCTCGTGCGCCTGACGCGCAAGGGCGAGGCGGTGCGCGACATGCTGCGCGAACTTTTCGAGCGTCATCTGATTTCGCTGGAAGCTGTCGGCAATGTGGGCGGCAGCGATCTCGAAAGCATGAATGCTTGCCTGAAGCGTCTGGAACGCTTCTGGATCGATCAGGTTCGTTTCCGCTTATAGGTGTTTCTTCGGCCCGCCGGCGACTCGTGTCTAGAATGGACAGAGTCGCCGGAGCCGGCCGCCATGGAACGCGTGCGGAACCATCTTCATCATCACTGGCATTTTTATCTCGCTGCCATTGTCGGCGGCCTGATTTTCATGGGAACCGGCCTGAGCGGTCCCTTGCGAACATTGGCGGCGGGCGACGGCTTCTTTTTCGTCTATCTGGCCGCCGCGGCCACAGCCGTGTACCGGATCGACGTCAAAGGCCTGAAGAAGAGCGCGGCCTTCGAAGACGAAGGTATCCTTGTCGTAATCCTGATCGCCTTGGTCGTGATCGGAATTTCCTCGCTGGCGATCATCACGGTGCTTCGGGAGAAGCACGCGCCCGCGCCATGGGCGATGGCACTGGCGCTGGCCGGCGCGCCGCTCGGCTGGATGGCGCTGCATACGATCGCCACCTTCCACTATGCCAATCTGTTTTATGGCCAGAGCGGCCGGGCAAAGGCACATCCGGGACCGCAAGGCCTGGCGTTCAAAGACACCAAAGAGCCGGGAATCTGGGAATTCCTCTATTTTGCCTTCACCGTCGGGATGACCGCGCAGACCTCCGATACCGAGGTCTCCAACACCCAGATGCGCCGCGCGGTGCTGGGCCATTCGGTGGTTTCGTTCTTCTACAACACGGCGATTATTGCCATGGCCGTGAACGCAGTGGTCTCGGCGGCGAGCTGATGGTTTGGCCGTCAAACTGAGGCGCTTTCGCATCCAAAAGGCGTTTTCCGCCATACATTTAGGACGTCCGGGGATGTGACAATTCGCATAGCTTGATGCGGGCTTCTTGGGATAGTCTCGCGCGGTCAAGGAATTGTGTCTGCTGTCGGAGACCGCGTAAGGCTGGCCGGTATGTCTTCTCCCTATAGCTCCCGTTTTCGAGAGGCGCTCGCGGGTTTGCGCCGCGAAGGCCGCTACCGCGTCTTCGCGGACATCGTGCGCCGCCGGGGCAGTTATCCCCAGGCTCTCTACCATTCGGAACAAAATGCCCGTCCGATCACGGTCTGGTGCAGCAACGATTACCTTTGCATGGGCCAGCATCCCAAGGTGATCGCAGCGATGCACGAGGCGCTGGAGACGACGGGTGCCGGCTCGGGCGGAACGCGCAACATCTCCGGCACGACGCATTATCACGTCGAACTGGAGCGGGAGCTGGCCGACCTGCACGGCAGGGAAGCCGCGCTCATCTTCACATCGGGTTTTGTTTCCAACGATACGACGCTTGCGACGCTTGCGAAGCTGTTGCCCGGCTTGATCGCATTCTCGGACGAGCAGAACCACGCTTCCATGATCGAGGGAAT
>JAFECN010000019.1 GCA_018242145.1 Pseudomonadota bacterium | reverse complement strand
GCGCTCGGCGGCACGGGCGCCTTCCACGCGCTCGCGCTCGATCTCGTAGAGCTTGGCCTTGAGCAGCTTCATCGCCGCGGCCTTGTTCTTGTGCTGCGACTTCTCGGTCTGCTGCGCCACCGCGATTCCCGTGGGGATATGGGTGACGCGCACGGCGCTTTCGGTCTTGTTGACGTGCTGGCCGCCCGCGCCCTGCGCGCGGAAGACGTCGATGCGCAAATCCTTCTCGTCGATGTTCACGTCCACGTCTTCAGCCTCGGGCAGCACCGCGACGGTGGCGGCGGAGGTGTGGATGCGGCCCGACGCTTCCGTCACCGGCACGCGCTGGACGCGATGCACGCCGCTTTCGAATTTCAACTTGGCGAAGACGCCCTGCCCCTCCACTTCCAGAACGGCATCCTTGATGCCACCCAGATCGCTTTCGCTGCGCGACATCAGATGCGTCTTCCAGCCCTGAAGCTGGGCGTAGCGGGTGTACATCTCCAGAAGATCGGCCGCGAACAGCGCCGCCTCGTCGCCGCCGGTGCCCGCGCGGATTTCCACGATGGCGGAGGAATTGTCGGCGGCATCCTTCGGCAGAAGCTGGATCTGAAGATCGTGCTCGATCTTCGCGAACGTCTCTTTCAGTTCCGCCCGTTCTTCTTCCGCCAGCGCGCGCATTTCGGAGTCGGTTGCCGGATCGGCGATCAACGCTTCGGCCTCGGCGATCTGCTGCGCGGTGGAGCGATATTGATCCACCACCGCGATCACCGGCGCCAGTTCGGCATGTTCTTTCGATAGCTTCACGAAGGATGCGCCGCCCGCACCCGACGCAAGCTCCGCCTCCACCGCGTGAAAGCGGTCGGACAGGCGCATGAGTTTGGATTCGGGGATCATTCCTTAAAACCTGTCATCCCGGGCAAGCGGCGTCAGCCGCGCAGACCCGGGACCCATTTTGCCGCACCACGATGGGTCCCGGCTCGGCGCGATGCTTTCGCATCGCTTGGCCGGGATGACAAGGCATGAGGATCGCTACAACGCCGGTTCGAGCTTTTTGCCCCGGGCTTCTTCGATCTCCGCGGCTTTCTTCTCGCAAAGCTCGACGACGTGATCCACCAGCTTGTCGTTGGTGAGCTTGTAGGCGGGCTTGCCGTTCAGATAGATCATGCCGGCGCCCGCACCCGCACCGCCGCCGGTGAAACCCATGTCGGTCTCGCGCGCTTCGCCGGGGCCGTTCACCACGCAGCCGATGATCGAGAGCGTCATGGGCGTGGAGATGTGTTTCAGCTTCTCTTCCAGAATCTGCACTGTCTCGATCACATTGAAACCCTGCCGCGCGCAGCTTGGGCACGAGACGATGTTCACGCCGCGATGGCGCAGGTTCAGCGATTTCAGAATGTCGAAGCCCGCGCGGATCTCCGCCACCGGGTCAGCGGACAGCGAGACGCGGATGGTGTCGCCGATGCCGCTCCACAAAAGCATGCCCATGCCGATGGAGGATTTCGCGGTGCCGCTCATCAAGCCGCCCGCTTCGGTGATGCCGAGATGCAGCGGGTAATCGCAGGCTTCCGCCAGACCCTGATAGGCTGCGACAGCGAGGAATACGTCCGACGCTTTCACGCTGATCTTGAATTCGCGGAAATCGTTGTCTTCCAGAATCTTCGCGTGGTTGAGCGCGCTTTCCACCATCGCTTCGGGGCAAGGCTCGCCGTATTTCTCCAGCAATTCCCGCTCCAGCGATCCGGCATTGACGCCGATGCGCATGGAGACGCCGTGATCCTTGGCCGCCTGCACCACCTCTTTCACGCGGCTGGCGTTGCCGATGTTGCCCGGATTGATGCGCAGGCAGGCGGCGCCTGCTTCGGCGGCTTCGATGGCGCGCTTGTAGTGGAAGTGGATGTCCGCGACGATCGGCACCTTGGCGGCGTTCACGATCAGCTTCAGCGCCTTCGTGGAGTCTTCGTCCGGGCAGGATACGCGCACGATGTCCGCGCCCGCATCTTCCAGCGCGCGCACCTGCGCGATGGTGGCGCGGGCGTCCGAGGTCACCGTGTTCGTCATGCTCTGCACGGTGATCGGCGCATCGCCGCCGACTTCCACAGTACCGACACGGATCTTGCGCGATTTGCGCCGGTGTATGTCGCGGTAGGCTCTGACGCTCATGGCCTTCTCAGCCCTGCTTTCATCACTGGTTCGCGTGATCGGCGACGCCCTGCGGGTCCAGCGGGACGGCTTCGACCGCATCGGGCGTGTTCGATGCCGTTCCCATGGATTGCCCGTCGAGATCCAGTTCCACGGCCTTGCCGTTCTGCGCCGTCAGCGTAACCCCTTCGACCAGCGGCACGTTGTATGTGTCGCCGGGGTTCAGGGTGCGATTGATATAGACCGTGTCGTCGGCGCCCTGCACCAGCACATGCGTCGGCTGGAGGATGCGCAGAACGACGCGCGCGTTCTTGTTGCCCTGCCCATAGACCTGCCCTTGCGGGAGCGCGGCGGCGGGCGGCGTGGCGTTCGGTGTCGTGCCCTGCATCGGAATCGCGGGCGGCGATGTCGTTCCATTTGCCGGTGGCAGCGAAGCCACCGCAGCCGGATTGGACGTTTGCGGCGTTGCAATGGATTGCGCGGCGGCTTTGGCCGCGGGCTTGGCGGCAATCCTGGCGGGCTTGGGCGCGAGCTGCTGCGGGACGGCGGCGACGGGCTGGTTCACCAGCGAGTCCGCGGACAGCGCGAGGCGGTAGATGCCATAGCCTACCAGCAGCACGACCACGGCGGCGATGATGATCCAGCCATGCGGAAGCTGCCGCTCTTCCTCGATCGAGGAAAGCGGCGCGGCGGGCAGCGCGTCGTTGCCACGGCCGGCGATTTCCAGCTTGAAGCGCTCGACGCTCTGTACCGGATCGAGGCCGAGATAATCCGCATAGGACCGGATGAAGCCGATGGCATAGGCGCGGCCCGGAAGCTGGTCGAAGCGGTCTTCCTCCAGGGCTTCCAGATGGTCCTTGCGGATCTTCAGCGCGCGCGACACGGAAGCGAGATCGTCGCCCCGGCGCAGCCGCGCGGCCCGCAGGTCCTGCCCCACGGTTTCCAGCGGCGTATCGGCCTCGTCGGAGATTTCGCGCAGATGGATGCGGCGTTGCGCAATCCCGCCCTTATCGTCGAGGGAAAGGTGAGTAACCTTGGTCATGGAGCCACAAATAGCGCCTGGCCGGACGGCCATCCAGCGAAAATGCGAACAGAAAAGCGGGTTTGCGGCTTTTTCTTCAATAACCGGCCACCCGTGGGGGAAAAGCTGAAATTCCCAGGGACGGCCAAAGCTATCGGATTTACTTCAAGGTGATGCCGCGTTCCGCCGCGAAGGCCGTCAGGCGGGTACGCAACGAATGATCGGTGCGCCCGCAGAGTTTTTCCACAAACTGGGAAACTTCGCGGGTATCCAGGCTGCGGATCATCATCTTGATGGGACCAATATTCACCGGCTGCATCGACAGCGTGCGAATCCCCAATGCGATCAGGGCCATGGCTTCCAGCGGCCGCCCGGCCAATTCGCCGCACATCGAGACATCGCCCTGCGCCTCGGCGGCGCTGTGCACGATCTGGCGGATCAGCGTCAGCGCGGGCGGGCTCAAGGGATCGTAGCGCTTGGCGACGCGCGGATTGGTGCGGTCCATGGCGAAGATGAACTGCATCAGGTCGTTGGAACCGATGGACACGAAGTCCGCGCTGCGCAGAAGCTGCGGCAGCATGAACATCAGCGCGGGAACTTCCAGCATCGCGCCGACCAGAACCTGCCGGGGCTGCGGCAGCGAGAGAAGGCGTGTGCGTTCGATCTCGCGGTCGATGAGCGCGCGGCATTCGTTGAACTCCGCGACGTCCGAGATCATCGGCAGCAGGATGCGCAACACACGATGCGGCGAGGCGCCGATAAGCGCACGCACCTGATAGCGCAGCAGCGCTGGGCGATCGAGCGCGATGCGGATGGCGCGCCAGCCCAGCGCCGGATTCTCCTCGCGCTCCCAGCGGCCATAGGGGAGGATCTTGTCGCCGCCCAGATCGAGCGTGCGGAACACCACCGGCTTGTCGCCCGCCGCTTCCACGATCTGCTTGTAGAACGCGATCTGGTCCTTCAGGCGCGGCATGGTTTCGCCGACCATGAACTGCATCTCGGTGCGGAACAGGCCGACGCCGTCGGCGCCGGAGATTTCCAGATTCGGCATATCCAGAAGCAGACCGGCGTTGATCATCAGATTGATGCGCACGCCGTCCTTCGTCACCGCGGGCAGATCGCGCACGGCGGCGAATTCGGCCACGCGCTGCGCGCGCATGGCGCGGCGGCTCTCAAAGAGCGAGATCGTATCGCGGACGGGCCGCAGATGAAGCTCGCCGCTGGTGCCGTCGAGCAGCGCGATGTCGCCGCTGCGCGCGGAGTCCACGACGCCCTGCACATTGCCGATCAAAGGAATGCCCATCGAACTGGCGACGATGGTGACATGCGAGGTCATGGTGGCGTCTTCGAGGATGACGCCCTGCAGCCGGTCGCGGCCGTAGTCCAGAAGCTCCGACGGGCCCATCGAACGGGCGACCAGAATGGCATTCTCCGGCAATTCGCGGGTCTTCACGCCGTCCCCGCTGAGATGGCGCTGCAGGCGGCGCGCCAGATCCTCCAGATCGTGCAGCTTCTCGCGCATATACGGGTCTTCGATGCGCGCGAGGCGCAGGCGAAGCTCGTCCTGCACGCGCTCGACGGCGGCTTCGGCGGTGAGGCCGCCGCGCACCGCATCGCGCAGCTTCTGCTGCCAGCCGGCATCGTCGGCGAACAGGCGATAGGCCTCGATCACTTCGCGGCTTTCGCCGGAGAGATCCAGTTCGCTGGAGCTCAGCATCGCATCCACGGCGCCGCGCATCTCGTCCAGCGCGCCGTTCAGGCGTTTCAATTCCGCAGCGGGATCGTCCGCGATCAAGGCTTCCACGCGCACGCGCGGCTCGTGCAGCACCACCACGCCGATGGCGACGCCTTCGCAGAGGCCGTCGCCCGCGAACATGCGCGGCTTGTCGGAGCGCAGTTCCGGCTCGTCCAGCTCGGCGATGTCGAACAGGCCGCCCGACGCGACCACCTCGGCCAGCACCATGGCGACGGTCTGCAGCGCCTCGACTTCTTCCTCGTCATACTGGCGCGCGGCGCGGTTCTGCACCGTGAGCACGCCATAGACCTGCCCGCCGCGCACGATGGGCACGCCGAGGAAGGACTTGTAGGGGTCCTCGCCGGTTTCCGGGCGATAGGCGAACCGCGGATGGTTGGGGGCATCGGACAGGTTCACCGGCTCGGCGGATTCGGCGACGAGGCCGACAAGGCCCTGCCCCGACCGCAGCCTTGTGTTGTGAACCGCGTCCGGATTGAGGCCCTGCGTGGCGAAGAGTTCGAGCGCGTTGCCCGCGCGGCGCAGATAGATCGAGCAGACCTCCGCCACCATGTTGGATGCGATCAGGGCGACGAGCTTGTCCAGGCGCGTCTGCGCGCTGGAGCCATCGGCCATGATCTCGCGCAGGCGCCGCAGCAGAACGCGTGGGCTGCCCGCGCCGGTGGTGGGCATCACTCTCTCCTAATCGCCTCCCCCTCGTGGGGAGGCCGACAAAACATGAGCACAGCGAATGTTTTTCGGGTGGGGGGCGCTTCGGTGCTGTCCCCCCACCCGAAAAAGCTTCGCTTTTTCGACCTCCCCACAAGGGGGAGGTGATTGGAACCGCGCGCTTCGCATCTCATGCCGCATCCAATTCGTATGCAGAATGCAACGCTCTGACCGCAAGCTCCACATACTCTTCGGCGATCAGGACGCTGACCTTGATTTCCGAGGTGGAGATCACCTGCACGTTGATGCCCTTGTCGGCCAGCGTGCGGAACATGGTCTGCGCGACGCCCGGATGCTGGCGCATGCCGATGCCGATGATCGACACCTTCGCCACATCCGCCGTCGAGGTGACTTCGCGATAGGCGATCGTATCGCGCGCCTTTTCGATGGCATCCAGCGCCCGCTGCAGTTCGGAGCGGCCGACGGTGAACGTCAGGTCCGTCTTCTTGCCGTCGGGCGAGACGTTCTGGACGATCATGTCCACGTTCACGCCCGCGTCCGCGAGCGGGCCGAAGATCTTGGCCGCCACGCCGGGCTGGTCGTCGATGCGATGAAGCGTGATCTTCGCCTCGTCGCGCGAATAGGCGATGCCGCTGACCGGTTTCTTTTCCACGATGTCTTCCTCGTCGCAAAGCAATGTCCCGCCCTTGTCGGGATCGAATGTCGAAAGCACGCGCACGGGCACGCGATGCAGCATCGCGATCTCCACCGAGCGGGTTTGCAGAACCTTGGCCCCGAGAGACGCCATCTCCAGCATCTCTTCGTAAGCGATGCGCTCCAGCCGCCGCGCCTTGGGCACGATGCGCGGGTCGGTGGTATAGACGCCGTCCACGTCGGTGTAGATGTCGCAGCGATCCGCCTTCAGCGCCGCCGCCACCGCGACCGCCGAGGTATCGCCGCCACCGCGGCCGATGGTGGTCACGCGATTGTCCGGCGCGATGCCCTGAAAGCCCGCGACCACCGCCACCTCGCCGCGCGCCAGCCGCTCGTCGAGCTGCGCGTTGTCGATGGCCTCGATGCGCGCGGAGGCGTGCATGGAAGAGGTGCGGACGGGAATCTGCCAGCCCAGCCAGGACCGGGCGTTGATGCCGATGTTCTGGAGGGCGATGGCCAGCAGGCCGGACGACACCTGCTCGCCCGCCGCCACCACCACGTCATATTCGCGGGCGTCATACATGGGCGACAGCTCGCGCACCCAGCCGACCAGCTTGTTGGTCTCTCCCGCCATGGCGGAGACGGTGACGGCAACCTGGCTGCCCCTGTCCACCTCGCGCTTCACCAGGGTCGCGACATGGCGGATGCGGTCGAGGTCGGCCACCGAGGTGCCGCCGAACTTCATCACTACCTTTGCCATGTGGTGCCCGAAAAGCTTGTCTGGAACGATACATAGACGGCGCAACAGCGCGGCTCAATGTAAGTATTGGTTACGCGACGTTCTTTCCTCCCCCGTTTACGGGGGAGGTGCCGAGCATCGCGAGGCAGAGGGGGCGGCCGCAAATACCCCCTTCGTCTCGGCGCTGACGCGCCGATCCACCTCCCCCTTAAACGGGGGAGGAAAAATGCTATCGTGCGGGGATGATGACCACCGCAACCAAGCCTTCCTCCGTCGATCCGTCCGAAATCGAGAAATTCTCCCGCATGGCGGCGGAATGGTGGGACCCTACCGGCAAGTTCGCGCCGCTGCACAAGTTCAACCCCGTGCGGCTGGCGTTCATCCGCGAAACCGTCGCGGCGCATTTCGCGCGCGATGCAAAAGCGTTGCGGCCCTTCGAGGGTCTCTCGTTGCTCGATATCGGATGCGGCGGCGGGCTTTTGAGCGAGCCGATGGCGCGGCTGGGTTTTGCCGTCACCGGAGTCGATCCTTCGGAGAAGAATATCGGCACCGCCCGCGCGCATGCGGCGCAGTCGGGCGCCGCCGTCAACTATCGCGCCTCGGATGCCGAGGCGCTGGTCGCCGACGGGCTGACCTTCGATGTCGTGCTCAACATGGAAGTGGTCGAGCATGTCGCCGATCTGCGCGGCTATCTCGAATCGACCGCGGCGCTGGCGAAGCCCGGCGGGCTGATGTTCGTGGCCACGCTGAACCGGACGCTCAAGGCGCTGGCGCTGGCGAAGGTGGCCGCCGAATACATCCTGCGCTGGCTGCCGCCGGGAACCCATGACTGGGACAAGTTCGTAACGCCCAACGAACTTCGCGCGATGCTTGAAGATGCCGGGCTCAAGATATTGAAAACGCAGGGGGTAAGCTTCGATCCGCTGGGCTGGAACTGGCGCCTCTCGGGCGATACGGATGTGAATTACATGGTGGTCGCTGCGCGTTAGAGCGGGCCGAACCTGACCGTAATATCCCCGCATCGTCATTGCCCGGCTTGTCCGGGCAACCCATTTTCTTCTCCCCAAGAGAAATTGGGTCGCCCGCATAAAGCGGGCGATGACAAAGTTATATCGGAAAGAAAATCTAATTCGCTTCGCTCATGTCCGGCGGAAGCGGG
>JAFECN010000199.1 GCA_018242145.1 Pseudomonadota bacterium | reverse complement strand
TCTATGAGCGCGGATTCTACGCAGCGTGGCAGGGCGGCAGCCAGTATATGTCGGGCCTGTTCGGCGGCATCGTCGGGGTGGTGCTGACGCAGACGCTCGATCCGGCCAGCTTCACGAGCTATGGCTGGCGCATCGCCTTCGGCATCGGCGCGCTGGCGTTGCCCTTCGGCCTTTATATGCGCAATCGCATGCCGGAGACGCTGCATCTCTCCGATACCGCGCACATGCCGCAGCAGAAGGGCCGCACCGCAGAACTGTTGCGCGGCAGCACGCGGCCGGTGGTGCTGGGGCTGATCGTGCTCGCGAGCGCCACGATCTTCACCTACGTCACCAACTACATGACGACCTTCGCCGAGACCGTTCTGCACATGAGCGAGACGATCTCGCTCACGGCCACGCTGGTGCTCGGCTTCTGCGGCATCGTCGGCATGATGTTCGGCGGCTGGCTGTCGGACCGCATCGGCCGCTGGCCGGTGATGGTGGTGCCGCGCGTGGTTTATATCGTGGTGTGCTATCCGATCTATCTGTGGATGGTGGACACGCGCAGCGCCACCGCGCTTCTGGTGGGTACGGCGTTTCTGCAATTGCTCGGAACGGTGAGTTTCGCGCCGTTCTACGCGGCGTTGACCGAAAGCCTGCCCAAGCCGATCCGCGGCGCGGTGTTCGGAACGATCTATGCCATCTCCATCGCCACCTTCGGCGGCACCACGCAGGTCGTCATCACCTGGCTGATGCACATCACCGGAAGCCCGCTGGCCCCGGCGCTCTATTCGCTCGGCAGCGGGGTGATCGGCGTGATCGCCATGGCGATGCTGAAGGAAACCGCGCCGATCAAGCTTGCGCGCGCGGCCGCGAGCCCCAATGCTGCGGCGGTTCCATCCGTCGAATAATCATCCGAGGAAACAGTGAGCGAAGAGAAAACCCGCATCCCGCCCACCGGGATCGCAAAGACGCTGGGCCTTGAGACGGTGGTGGACAATGGCGCGCAATCGGGCCGCGCCGCGCTGCATTTCCGCGCCACGATGGACATGTGCCATTCCGGCGGCATCGTGCAGGGCGGCTTCGTCACCGGCTGGCTCGACATGGCGATGGCCAATGTCGTGCTGTCGAAATCGAACTACGAGCAGAATCTTCTGTCGCTGGAGATCAAGGTGAGCTTTCTCGCTTCCGCCGGGCCGGGGCTGGTGATCGCGGAAGCCTGGATCGAGCGCATGGGCCGCTCCACGGGTTTCCTCGAAGCGCGGCTCACCAACGAACGCGGCGACGTGCTCGCCAAGGCGAGTTCGACGGTGAAACTGGTGCCGATGAAACGCTGAGGCGTTCAGCCTTCCAGCAGGAAAACGTGAAACTCGTCCGCGATGCGCGCGGGCGCGATCGTTTGCGGCTTGTGCAGCGTGTCTTCGGGCCGCCAGTCGAGGTGAAACAGGATCAGGCGCGCGCCGTCTTCGGTTTCGTCCGCGAAAGGGAGCTGCAATTCCTGCGTGGTGCCGTCCCGCGTTCCGTGGCGCAGCCCCACGCCCACGCCGCCTTCCGCGATCCGGGAATTGCGCGCGAGCCGGGAATGCCATTGCTCTTTCGCGGTGTATTGCCGCCAATCGAGCCCGGCGATCTCGCGCCCCAGCGCGTGCTGGATCGCGGTGCCGGAGAGGCGGCAGCGGCTGCTTTCGCCGGGGCGCACCTCGAAAATGCCGATGCCGGGGAGCAGGTCCTTCACGCGCGCCGGCGATAGCTGGGCCCGCCGGGGCAGCGTGTCGCCGTCCCAGAGCGACAGCCAATACCGCGCGAGTTTTTCGTTGGACGGCGAAAGCGCGAGTTTCTCGAATGCGGCAAGCGCCACATCGCGTCTCATAGTCGTCATGCATGCTCCCCGAAGCAGCCTGCAGGATGCGGAATTGGATTCGATTCTGCTATAAGTATTCGCACCAATCCATCGCCGGGAAATTGTCATGCCGCTTTCCAATGCCCAGACGCGCGACGTGGAGTCGATCCTCCATCCCTACACCAATCTCGTGAAGCACCGCGAAACCGGCCCCGTGATCTTCGAACGCGGCAAGGGCGTGTTTGTCTTTGACGTAAACGGAAAGGATTACATCGAGGGCATGGCGGGCCTGTGGTGCACGGCGCTGGGCTGGGGCGATCCGGTTCTGGCCGATGTCGCCGCCGAGCAGATGAAGAAGCTGGCTTACGGTCATCTCTTCGCGGGCCGCAGCCACGAGCCGGGCATCGCGCTGGCGGAGAAGCTGAAGGAGCTATCGCCGTTTCCCGCCGGCAAGGTGTTCTTCGCCAATTCCGGGTCGGAGGCGAACGACGCGCAGGTGAAGTTCTTCTGGTATGTGAACAATGCGCTGGGCCGCACGAAGAAGAAAAAGATCATCTCGCGCACCAAGGCCTATCATGGCGTGACGATTGCGAGCGCAAGCCTCACCGGATTGCCGGCCAATCACAAAAGCTGGGACCTGCCGCTGGATTTCGCGGTGTTCGCCGATTGCCCGAACTATTACCGCGACGCCGAAGCGGGCGAGAGCGAGGAACAGTTCTCCCAGCGCATGGCGCAGAATCTGGAGGCGCTGATCGCGCGCGAAGGCGCCGACACCATCGCCGCCATGATTGCCGAGCCGCTGCAGGGCGCGGGCGGCGTGATCCTGCCGCCCAAAGGCTATTTCGCGGCGATCACGAAAGTTCTGAAGAAGCACGACATCGCGCTGATCTCCGATGAAGTGATCACGGGCTTCGGGCGCACCGGCAACTGGTTCGGCTGCGAGACCTTCGGCTTTCAGCCGGACAGCATGACGGTGGCAAAGGCGCTGTCGTCGGCCTATCTGCCGATCGCGGGTGTGATGCTCTCGCCGGAATTGTGCGACGTCATCGAAGCGGAGTCCGGCAGGATCGGAACGCTGGGCACGGGCTTCACCTATTCCGGCCATCCCGTTGCCGCGGCGGTGGCGCTGAAAACCCTCGAAATCTATCAGGAGCGCAATATCCTCGATCATGTCCGCAAGGTTTCGCCGCGCTTCCAGAAGCGGCTGGCGAAACTGGCGGAGCATCCGATGGTGGGCGCGGCGCAAGGCGTGGGCCTGATCGGCGACATCGAGCTTGTGTCCGACAAGAAAACGAAAGGCACCTTCGATCCGGCAAAGGCCGTGGCGCCGACCTTCGCGAAATTCATCGAGCAGGAAGGCTTGATCGTGCGGCCCCTGATGGGCGACCGCATCGCGCTCTGCCCGCCGCTGGTGATCAGCGAGAGCGAAATCGACGAGATGTTCGATCGCTACGAGCGCGGTCTTGCGAAAGGTCTCGACTGGGCGCGGCGCGAAAACCTCGTTGCGAGCTAGGGTTTCATGAGACAAATGAATCCTTGCTTCTCCGCGGGAACCGTTGCCTGAATGCCTCGTTGAATCCGCAAAGAGCGCGTGTCGCTGCAAAAAGAAGATGATGAAGAAATCATCTTAGGCAGCGAGCGCGCTGTTGCCATTTCCCCCGCGAGGAGCATCACCATGGCCGAACCCTTCAAACTTTCTCCGCTTCCCTGGGCGCAGGACGCCCTGGCGCCCACCATCAGCGCGCGCACCCTCGAATTCCATTACGGCAAGCACCACGCCGCTTATGTGAAGACGCTCAACGAGCTTGTCGAGGGCACCAAATTCGCCGACATGAAGCTGGAAGAGATCGTTCGCCAGACCGCCGGCAAGGACGACGCGAAAGAGCAGAAGATCTTCAACAACGCCGCGCAGGTGTGGAATCACGATTTCTACTGGCGCAGCCTGACGCCGAAACAGTCCAAGCCCTCCGGCGCGCTGAAGGCCGCCATCGAAGCGTTCGGCGGCGAAGACAAGCTCATCAAGGATCTGGCCGAAGCCGGCAAGACGCAGTTCGGCTCCGGCTGGGCGTGGATCGTCTCCAAGGGCGGCAAGCTCGCCGTCGAGAAGACGCCGAACGCCGTGAACCCCATGGCGAAGGACACCAACGCCCTGCTCACCGTCGATGTGTGGGAGCACGCTTATTATCTCGACTATCAGAACGCGCGCCCGAAATATCTTGAGGAAGTTCTGGCGAAGCTCATCAATTGGGACTTCGCGGCGGAGAACCTTTCACGGGAAGCCCAGCCAGTCCGCGCGGCGGCCTGAGGTTTACGCAGCGTAATGTTTCGAGCATGGCGGCGAAGCCCAGCTTTGCCGCCATTTTTTTGTGATTAAGACTCATCTTGACGTTCGCGTAAACGGAGGCTTAGCCTTCGTCCCGACAGGAAACGCTAACGAAGGGCCGGTGAGAGGCGAAAAGCCCTGCCGGATGATCAAGATGGCCAAGACCTATTCTATCCGCCAACTCACCAAGGAGATGGGCGTCACCTCGCGCACCCTCCGCCACTATGAAGACGAGGGCCTTTTGTCGCCCGAACGCCAGGGCCTCGCACGCATCTATTCGCAGCGCGACCGCGCCCGCCTGCAACTCATCCTGCGCGGCCGCCGCGTGGGCTTCAGCCTTGCGGAGATCCGCGAGATCCTCGACCTCTACAATGCGGAAGATCACGGCGTTGCGCAGTTCCAGCACAGCCGCAAGAAATTTGCCGAACGCATCGTGGCGCTGGAAGCGCAGCGCAAGGACATCGACGAGTCGATCGCCGAGCTGAAGCTGGCGGTGGAACGCGCCGACAACTTCCTCGCTGAGCATCATGCTGCGCAGAACCCGCCACGGGTGAAGATGACCGGCTACTCCGTGATGCCGGCGGCGGAGTGATGCCTTCTCCGCTGCAGGTGGAATCCCCGTCGTGGATGACGGAGGATTTGCGCATCTTCGAGGACGGCGTCGCGAAATTTCTGGACCGCGAAGCCGTCCCGAATGCGGAGAAGTACCTGAAGAACCATCAGGTGGATCGTTCGCTGTGGAACAAGGCCGGCGCTGCCGGCCTTCTCTGCACCGAAATGCCGGAGGAATATGGCGGCGCGGGCGGCACCTTCGCCCATGACGCCATCATCGCCGAGCAGCTTGGCCGCACCGGCGTGGATGGCTGGGGCGTGGTGCTGCACAACGGCATTGTCGCGCCCTACATCCTGCATTACGGCACCGAGGAGCAGAAGAAGCGCTGGCTGCCGCGGCTGGCCACCGGCGAACTTGTCGGCGCCATCGCGATGACCGAGCCGGGCACCGGCAGCGATCTGCAGGGCGTGAAGACCGTCGCCAGAAAAAACGGCAATCACTACGCCATCACCGGTAACAAGACCTTCATCACCAATGGCGGCACGGCGAATTTCATCATCGTCGTCGCCAAGACCGATCCCACGCAAGGCTCCAAGGGCATTTCGCTCGTCGGCGTGGAGACGGATGAGGTGGAAGGTTTCCGCCGTGGCCGCATCCTCGACAAGATCGGGCAGAAGGCGAACGACACTGCCGAACTGTTCTTCGACAATGTGCGCGTGCCGCCGGAAAACCTGATCGGCGGCGATGAAGGCCGCGGCTTCGTGCAGTTGATGCAGCAGCTTCCGCAGGAGCGCCTCATCATCGCGGTGCAGGCGATCGCGGTGATCGAGCGGGCGCTGGCGGAAACCATCGCCTACGTCAAAGACCGCAAGGCGTTCGGCAAGCAGATCATCGAATTCCAGAACACGCAGTTCAAGCTGGCGGAGTGCAAGACGGAAGCCACCGTGGCGCGCGTCTTCGTGAACCACTGCATCGGGCTGCATCTGGAGAAGAAGCTGGATGCGACGATGGCCTCGATGGCGAAGCTGTGGCTCAGCGATCTGCAATGCAAGATCGTGGACGAATGCCTGCAGCTTTTCGGCGGCTATGGCTACATGAACGAATATCCCATCGCGCGCATGTATGCGGACAGCCGCGTGCAGCGCATCTACGGCGGCACCAACGAGATCATGAAGGAGGTGATTGCACGGGGGATGGGGCTGGGGAAGTAGCGCTATAGTCCCACTCACTTTGTCGCGCCCATCCACCCGCAACC
>JAFECN010000198.1 GCA_018242145.1 Pseudomonadota bacterium | reverse complement strand
GGCCGGCGGGCAGGAACTGCAGCCCTGGCTGGTGAAGAGTTCCACGACAACGGGACGCTTCGCGCCGCCAGCATCGGCAATGGCAAAGGGGTACAGCGCCGCCGCTGCCGTGACGAGCGCCACGGCAATCCGGAACGTGAACCGACGCAATGACATGCCCGGCACCATAGGTCGCGCAGCCCGCCTCTTCCATTCACAGTGGCTTGAAGCCCCCAAGGCGGACATTCTGCCCGGATTTGCCTCATAACAAAGGACAAATTCCGTCTCTTCCGGCGTTAATGTTACGCCTGTTGCCCCTTTTCGGCGTTCGGCCGCGAGCGGCTGTCAGATCGGATTTTGGCTGGAATGCCGGATGTGCGTGATGAAAACGCGCTCGTCCGACAAGCGATAATAGACGTGATGCATCCGGTAGATGTAGCGACGCCGCCCCGCGTTCCATTCTCGCCCCAACCGCGGATTGTCGGAGAGCAGTTCGAAGCTGCGATAAAGCCCTTCCAGATAGTCTTCCGTTTGGGAAAGGCCGAAATTTTCGAGGGTGTATCGGGCAATGTTTTCGATGTCCGCTTTGGCGCGGTTCGAAAGCGCGAATGTCATTTCCCGGCTTTGTTGCGCAGGTCTGCGAGAACTTCTCGCAAGGACGCATTGCGCGCCACGCCGCTTTTCGCACCGGCGTCCTCATCCCGCGTCACGACCGCAAGCCGCTCCGCAGGCGAAAGGCTTTCCCACAATGCTTTGTCCTCGGCGGTCGGGAATACCGTCGAAGTGAACTTCGCGGCAATCGCTTTGGCGTCGCTCATGCCGTTATTCTAACACGGCATGAGCGGCACATCCAAACTACGCCGCCAGCAGATTTCGCAGCACATAGGGCAGGATGCCGCCATTCTCGAAATAGGCGACTTCGTCGGCGGTCATGATCATCAAGGTCAGCGGAAGATCGGCGGTGCGGCCATCGGGATAATGGATGGTGGCGTTCAGCTTCATCTTCGGCGTGAGTTTGCCGGACAGACCGGGGATATCGATCGATTCCCGGCCGGTGAGTTGATAATCGTTGCGCGTCTTGCCCGGCTCGAAGCAGAGCGGCGCGATGCCCATGCCGATCAGGTTCGAGCGATGGATGCGCTCGAAGCTCTCGGTGATAACGGCCCGCACGCCCTGAAGCTTCGGACCTTTCGCCGCCCAGTCGCGCGAGGAGCCGGTGCCGTATTCCTTGCCGGCAACGACGACGGTTTGCAGGCCGTCCTTCGCATAGGCCATGGCGGCGTCGAAGATCGACATCTCCTGGCCCGAGGGATGGCTTTCCGAATAATAGATCGTGTTGCCGCCTTCCTTGCCGCCCATCATCTCGTTGCGGATGCGGATGTTGGCGAAGGTGCCGCGCTCCATGACTTCATGATTGCCGCGGCGCGAACCGTAGGAATTGAAATCCTGCTGGCGGATCTGGTGTTCCTGCAAGTAAACGCCTGCCGGTGACGACGCCTTGATCGAGCCGGCCGGCGAGATGTGATCGGTGGTGATGCTGTCGCCGAACAACGCCAGCACGCGCGCGCCCTTCACATCCTCGACCGGCGCGGGCTTCACGCCCATGCCTTCGAAATAAGGCGGGTGCTTCACATAGGTGGAACCGATGTCCCACTGATAGGTCTGGCCTTTCTTGACCTTGACCTTCTTCCAGTTGGAATCGCCTTCGAACACATTGGCGTAGCGCTTGCGGAACGACGCGGGCGTGACCGCCTTGCGGATCGTCTCGGCGATCTCTTTCGGCGAGGGCCAGATGTCCTTCAGGTAAACCGGCTCATTGTCCTTATCGTAGCCGAGCGGGTCGCGCGTGAGGTTCACGTTCAGCGAACCGGCGAGCGCATAGGCCACCACCAGCATCGGCGATGCAAGATAGTTGGCACGCACCTGCTGGTGCACGCGGCCCTCGAAATTGCGGTTGCCCGAAAGCACCGCGCCGACGACGAGATCGCCCTCGGTGACGGCATTGCCGACCGCTTCCGGCAAGGGGCCCGAATTGCCGATGCAGGTGGTGCAGCCATAGCCCACAAGATCGAAGCCGAGCTTGTCCAGCGCCTTGTTCAATCCGGCCTTCGCCAGATAGTCGGTGACGACCTGTGAGCCCGGCGCCAGCGACGTCTTCACCCAGGGCTGCACGGTAAGGCCGCGCTTCACGGCGTTGCGCGCCAGAAGGCCCGCGCCGATCATCACGTTCGGATTGGAGGTGTTGGTGCAGGAGGTGATGGCGGCGATCACCACGTCGCCATGGCCGATGGAATATTCGGTGCCGGCCACCTTCACGCGCTTCTGCGCGTCGTTCTCTTTCTTGAAGGTGTCGATGAGCGCGGAGGCGAACTCGGCCGCCGCATCGCGCAGCGCGACGCGATCCTGCGGACGGCGCGGACCGGCGAGGCTGGGCTCCACCGTCGAAAGATCGAGCGACAGCGTGTCGGTGAACACCGGCTCGGGCGACTTCTTGGTGCGGAAGAGGCCTTGCGCCTTCGCGTATTTCTCGACCAACGCCACACGCGCCGCTTTGCGGCCTGTGGCTTTCAGGTAGCGGATGGTTTCCGCATCGATCGGGAAGAAGCCGCAGGTCGCACCATATTCCGGCGCCATGTTGGCGATAGTCGCGCGATCTTCGAGCGCCATCTCGTCGAGCCCCGGCCCGTAGAACTCCACGAATTTGCCGACCACGCCCTTCTGGCGCAGCATCTGCGTGACGGTGAGCACAAGGTCCGTCGCCGTGACGCCTTCGCGCAGCTTGCCGCTCACCTTGAAGCCGATGACTTCGGGAATGAGCATCGAGATCGGCTGGCCCAGCATCGCCGCTTCCGCTTCGATGCCGCCCACGCCCCAGCCCAGAACCGAAAGCCCGTTCACCATCGTGGTGTGGCTGTCGGTGCCGACCAGCGTGTCGGGGAAGGCGTATTCGACCGTCTTTTTGTCTTCCTTGCGTTTGCGCGTCCACACCGTCTGCGCGAGATATTCGAGGTTCACCTGATGGCAGATGCCGGTGCCGGGCGGCACCACGCGGAAATTCGCGAAGGCCTGCTGGCCCCAGCGCAGGAACTGATAGCGCTCCATGTTGCGCTCATATTCGATGACGACGTTCTGCTTGAAGGAACGCGGCGTGCCGAAATTATCGACCATCACCGAATGGTCGATGACGAGATCGACTTCCGCGAGCGGATTGATCTTCTCCGCATCGCCGCCCAGCGCCTTCATCGCATCGCGCATGGCAGCGAGATCAACCACGGCGGGAACGCCGGTGAGATCCTGCATCAGCACCCGCGCGGGGCGGAACGCGATCTCGCGATCGGATTTGCGGTTTTTCAGCCATGCCGCGACCGCCTTGATGTCCTCGGCCTTCACCGTCTTGCCGTCTTCGTGGCGCAACAGGTTTTCGAGCAGCACGCGCATCGAATAGGGCAGCTTGCCGATGTTCTTGAGGCCCGCCTTTTCCGCAGCGGCGAGGCTGTAATAGGCATAGGTTTTGCCGCCCACCGTCATTGTGCGGCGGGACTTGAAGCTGTTCAGATTGCTGGTCACGGGAAGATCCTCACGCGAGAAAAGCGAAGGCTGGATATTTTGGCCGTGGTTTAGTCAGATTTGCCCCCGCTGCCAAGGAGAAAGGGTCATGAGCGACAACAGGGGCGAGCGCCCGCTCGTGCGCGTGGAGCGCAACGGTTCCGTGACCACCGTGATCCTGAACAGGCCGCAGGCGCGCAACGCCGTGGACCGGCCCACGGCAGATGCGCTTGCCGCGGCGTTCACCGAATTCGAGAACGATAACAATGCGCGTGTCGCTGTTCTCTGCGGCGAAGGCGGCACATTCTGCGCGGGCGCCGACCTGAAAGGCGTGGCGGAAGGCCGCGGCAATCGGGCAACGCGCATCGATCCCGACGCGCTCCGCGCCATCGCGGCAGACGGGCCGATGGGACCCACGCGGATGCGGCTGAGCAAGCCGGTGATCGCGGCCGTTTCCGGCTATGCGGTGGCGGGTGGATTGGAATTGGCGTTGTGGTGCGATCTGCGCGTGGCCGAAGAGGATGCGGTGTTCGGCGTATTCTGCCGCCGCTGGGGCGTGCCGCTGATCGACGGCGGCACCGTGCGCCTGCCGCGCCTTATCGGGCAGAGCCGCGCGCTCGACATGATCCTCACCGGCCGCGCGGTGGACGCGAAGGAGGCGTTGTCGTTCGGCCTGGCCAATCGCGTGGTGCCCAAGGGCATGGCGCGCGCAGAAGCGGAGAAGCTTGCGCAACAGATCGCGCGATTTCCGCAAATCTGCATGACGGGCGACAGGTCGTCCGTGTACGAACAGTTCGATCTCGATTACGGCCATGCGATGGCAAACGAGATGGAACACGGCCTCCATACGCTGCGCAGCGGCGAAGCGGCAAAAGGCGCGGCGCGTTTCGCGCAAGGCAAAGGCCGCGGCGGCAGCTTTGACGATTTGTGAATTTCCACTCCTTAATATTGCCCTATTCGTTTTGGATATTGCGGCGGCCTGAGGGGGCGTGCGCGGGACGTCCCGTGCGAGAGGCGGACATAAAGAGAAACAACCGGCGCAATGGCCAGGGTTTTCATTGCCATTCTGACGCTCTTTCTTTCGAGCGCGCTCTTTGCGGCGCGCGCGCAGGATGCGTTCCCCGGCAAGCTTTCCATCGAACGGCTGGGGGAGATCAAACCGGGCGATTATCTCGCCGGAGATTCCGTTCGCTTCACGCTGACGAAAGACAACGACAACTACCTCCTGCGGTTCGACAACGATCCGGAAGTCTTCGTGCTCTATGCCGGGCATGCATCGCTTGGCGGACGCATTCTCAAATATGATTCCGGTGAGACGGTACTGCAGGTGGCCGGTTGGGGCGGCATGACGCTTTACACGGACTCCGCGCCGACGGGTCTGCCCACGGTTCGTACCGGCGATGCCGATGCGCTTGAACTCCCCGTGGTTTCGATGAGCGATCTGGAAAGCGCCGCGCAGGACGAATCCCAGCATCTGGCCTATGTGCGCGGATTGCGATTCAACGTCTCGGCCGACTGGCAGGCACTGACGGCCGACCCGGCCGCGCGCGGCATGGCGTTCGATGCGCTGGAGAACGCGGTGCGCGGCATCGATCGCTTCAGCTACCGTGCGGGCGGGCGCGAGGCTTTATCGCGCCGCATCGAAACCCTGATGATCACGCCGTCGGACAGGCCCACGCTGGCCGTGAAAGCCAAAACACTGCTCGTGACCTTCAATCCCGATCGGGGCTTCGAAGGCCGCGCTTCTTCCCGCGCGATTGCGCGGGCGCTCGGGAAGATTTTTCCTACGCACT
>JAFECN010000197.1 GCA_018242145.1 Pseudomonadota bacterium | reverse complement strand
GCATTTTCCAGCAGCGCGCGGAAAATCTGCACGCTCACATTGCGCGGCAGAAGATCGGCGAGGATTTCGCCCTCGTCGGGTTCGTAATCGTAAACCGTGCCCGCCGCCGGTGCCGCGCCTTGCTCGACCGTGGCCGGGATAAGCTGCTGCGCGGTCGGCACCTGGCTGATGACGGATTTGAACTTGGAATAGAAGACCGTCGCCACGTCGAACTCGCCGCGCTCGAAGCGGGCGAGTATGTCGCGGCCGATGTTCAGCGCGTTCGAGAAGGCGATCTGCTTGATGCCCATGAAGTCGAACGATTCCACGATGCGGTCGGCATATTGGCGGCGAAGTTGCTCGCGGCCCTTGCGGCCCACGGTGACGATCTTCACGTCCTTGCCTTCGCGCAGCAGGCGCTCGATGTGCTGGCGGGCGAGGCGGACGATATTGGTGTTGAACGCGCCGCACAGGCCGCGGTCGGCGGTGGCCACGATCAACAGATGGCGCTGATCGCTGCCGGTGCCCGCCAGAAGCGGCGAGGCGCCCGGATTGTCCTTCATGCCGCTGGCGAGATTGCCGATGGCGGCGCTCATCTTCTCCGCATAGGGGCGCGCGGCTTCGGCGGCTTCCTGCGCGCGGCGAAGCTTGGCGGCGGCCACCATCTGCTGCGCCTTGGTGATCTTGCGGATCGCCGTGACGGCGGTGATGCGATTGCGGAGGGCCTTTAAGCTGGGCATCGGGGTCCTATGCGATCTCGGCTTTGTGGGGCATGCGCGCGCGCAGCACCATGTGCGGGTAAACCTGTTCGAGTGAAATATTGCGCTTGGTGATCATTTCTTCGACCGCGCGCGTCGCGCCAGGGCAGGTGGGCTCCGTCGCGTCGTCGTAAACGATGTAGCCGCCCGGCGTCATGACGTTCCACACGCTGTCCTGCGCATAGACGACAGCCGAGTGCAGCACCACGTCGATATGGGCAAGCGCGATGCTTCCGGCCTGCTTGTAAACGTCTTCCGCCGTGTCCTGGATCAGGCCCTTCACGAACGCGACATTGTCGAGGCCGTTCTGTTCGGCGGTGAAGCGGATGATGTTGAGGTTCGTCGCCGCGAAATCGTCCGGCGGCGGCAGGTCGAGCCCGTGCTTGCCTTCCGGCATGCCTTCGAAAGTATCCAGCGCCCAGATGCGCGCGCCCGGATAAAGCTCTTTCAGCAGGGTCGCCATGAAGAGCGCGCTGCCGCCGCGATAGGTGCCGTATTCGACGATGTTCTGCGAAGGCAGGTCCTTCAGGAAGAACTTGATGAGCAGAAAGAGGTTCATCAGCCGCGCTTCGGTACACATCGTCCGCACGGGCGTGTGCCGCGCGATGGCGAGCGCCTTGCGAAAGAGCGGATCGTTCCACACCTGCTCGGCGAGGTTGCCGTGGGCGAGGCCGGTGCCGCGCTGGTAGCCGTCATAGGGGCAGCAGCCGCGATCCACCACGCGCGCCATGTCGAGCGCCGGCAACGCCGTGACGGGCGTCGTCGGCGGGATCAACCGCCGCTTGAGATGATGCACAACCCTGTTCGCAAGACTGGCCACAGGTTTTCCTTACGCGAAGGTCGCCGAGAAGCTGTCGAGCGCCGACTTCAGCTTGGCTTCGGTATCCGGCGTGATCTGCTTGTCCTTGCGCAGCGACTCCAGGATCTCCGGATTCTTGGAGCGGATGCTGCGGAGCATTTCCTGCTCGAACTTGCCGACCTGGTTGACGGCGATCTTGTCGAGGTAGCCGCGCACGCCCGCGAAGATCGAGATGACCTGTTCTTCCACCGGCATCGGCGAGAACTGCGGCTGCTTCAGAAGCTCGGTCAGGCGCGAGCCGCGGTTCAGAAGGCGCTGCGTCGCGGCATCGAGGTCGGAGCCGAACTGCGCGAACGCCGCCATTTCGCGATACTGCGCCAGCTCCAGCTTGATCGAGCCGGCAACCTGCTTCATCGCCTTGATCTGCGCCGATGATCCCACGCGCGACACGGAAATGCCGACGTTCACCGCCGGGCGAATGCCCTGATAGAACAGATCGGACTCAAGGAATATCTGTCCGTCGGTGATCGAAATCACGTTGGTCGGGATGTAGGCCGACACGTCGTTGGCCTGGGTTTCGATGACCGGCAGCGCGGTGAGCGAGCCGCCGCCGAAATCCTTGTTCATCTTCGCCGCGCGTTCGAGCAAACGGGAATGCAGATAGAACACGTCGCCCGGATAGGCTTCGCGGCCCGGCGGACGGCGCAGCAGCAGCGACATCTGGCGATAGGCGACGGCCTGCTTGGAAAGATCATCGTAGATGATGAGCGCGTGCATGCCGTTGTCGCGGAAATATTCGCCGAGCGTGCAACCGGCGAACGGCGCGAGATATTGCAGCGGCGCCGGATCGGAGGCGGTGGCGGCGACAACAGTGGTGTATTCCATCGCGCCGGCGTCTTCGAGCGTCTTGACGATCTGCGCGACGGTCGAGCGCTTCTGGCCGATGGCGACGTAGATGCAGTAGAGCTTCTGGCTCTCGTCGTTCGACTTGTTGACGTTCTTCTGGTTGATGATCGTATCGACGGCCACGGCGGTCTTGCCGGTCTGGCGGTCGCCGATGATCAGTTCGCGCTGGCCGCGGCCGACCGGGATCAGGGAGTCGATGGCTTTGAGGCCCGTCTGCATCGGCTCGTTCACGCTCTTGCGCGGAATGATGCCCGGCGCCTTCACGTCCACGCGGCGGCGTTCGGCAACGCTCGAAAGCGCGCCCTTGCCGTCGATGGGATTGCCGAGCGGGTCGATCACGCGGCCGAGCAGGCCCTTGCCCACCGGCACGTCCACGATGGCGCTGGTGCGCTTGACGGTGTCGCCTTCCTTGATGGTGCTGTCGCTGCCGAAGATGACGACGCCGACATTGTCGTTCTCCAGGTTGAGCGCCATGCCCTTGATGCCGCCCGGAAACTCGACCATCTCGCCGGCCTGCACATTGTCGAGGCCGTAGACGCGTGCGATGCCGTCGCCGACGGACAGAACCTGTCCGACTTCGCTGACCTGCGCTTCGGCGCCGAAGTTCTGGATTTCGCGCTTCAGGATCGCGCTGATTTCGGCCGGTTGGATCTTCATTGTCAGTTACCTCTCATGGCCGCACGGATGCCGTTCAGCTTCGTGCGCAAGGATGAATCGATCATGCGCGAGCCCACCTTCACGACGAGACCGCCGAGCAGGGAAGGGTCGACCTTGGCTTCGAGACGCGCATCGCGCCCGAGCCTGGATTTCAGAATCTGCTTGAGTTCGGTGACTTCCGCATCGTTGAGCGCGCGCGCGCTGGTGACCTGCGCGCTGACTTCGCCGCGCAGCTTGGCGACCATCAGGCCGAAGGCGCGGATCACGTCGGAGAGCATGAACAGGCGGCGCTTGCCGGCCAGCATCAGCACGAAACGGCGCGTCAGCGGCGCGGCTTCCATGCGGTGCAGAACGCCGTTGAGCCCCTTGGCCTGGTCTTCGCGGCTGAACACCGGCGCGCGGACGAGGCGGGCAAGCTCCGGGCTTTCCTCCATCATCGCCTGGAGGGCGGCGAAATCCTTCTCCAGCGCCTCGACGGATTTCTCCTCCTGCGCCAGTTCGAAAACGGCCGTCGCATAGCGCGCCGCAATCCCGGAATTGTGCGTATCTTGAGCCACTCGCACCCCGTTTGCGCCCGGTCCGCCGGAAGCCGCCCGCGGGGGCGCTTTTCTGCCGACTCAGACGATCCATAACCTGTTGAAAGAGCGAAGAAATTCACCCGCTTGGGCGAATCTTAACGCCCGCGCGGGCTGCAATTAGCATGGGGCCGTGGGCGGCGCAACAAAATGTCAGCCGTTTCGGTGTCGCGGGGATTTGAAGACTGACGGCGCGGGTCCAAGCCAGTGCCGGAATGTTTCGATTTTTAGGCAATTTGCTCCCGCTGGCTAACCAACCTTCTCGACCTGGAATTAAGACCCCGCGCGCACACTCGCTGAGGGTGGTGAAAAGGGGTGTGACATGCAGGAAGAACTTGCGGCACGCGATTACGTTCGGACCGGCACGGGATTTGGCGCGGCGCTTCGGGAAGTCTGGCGCCTGCTCAAGCAAGGCATCGAGTTTTCGACGCTGAGCGAGCCGAAGCTTCAAAACGAGATGCGCGCGCTGGCCGCGCCGCACATGCCGGTTCTGGTCCACAAGCGCACCAAGGTAGGCGCGACGACCGGGCCAATCGAGGACGAGCAATGGTACGGCGAATTGGGAGACTTCGTTTCCCGGATGCTGTGGCCCTATCTGCAGGAAAGCCCGGCTTTGAACGGGCGCAGCAAGAACTGCGTCGCGGAGCTGCTGGACGAGATCGTGGCAGCCGAGCAGCGCCGGGTTTGCGAGCGCGCGATGGCCGACATCATGCCCCGCACCTCGCGGTTCGATACAAGCTGGGCCATGTAATACCTGCAAATCGTCATTCCTTCTGCTAGGCTCCTGCGGCCCAAAGAGGGGATGACGATGAAAAAGATTTTCGGCGCCGCGGCGCTTCTGGGTCTGGGTTTGATGACAAGCGCGGCGAATGCGGCGCTGGCGGTCGGCGACAAGGCGCCGGACTTCGCGATCAAGGCGGCGCTCGGCGGCAAGGAATTCGATTTCTCGCTGGACGCCGCGCTGAAGAAGGGGCCGGTCGTCCTTTATTTCTTCCCGGCGGCGTTCACGAAAGGCTGCACGATCGAAGCGCATGAGTTCGCCGAGGCGACGGACCGGTTCAAAAAGCTTGGCGCGACGCTGATCGGCGTGACGGCAGGCAATGCCGACCGGGTGACGGAATTCTCATCCGTCGAGTGCCGCAACAAGTTTGCGGTTGCCGCCGATGCCGACCAGAAGGTGATCAAGGCCTACGACGTGGTGCTGCCG
>JAFECN010000196.1 GCA_018242145.1 Pseudomonadota bacterium | reverse complement strand
TTAAGTTCAGCGGCAAGCCGATCCCACATCGCAATTACCGCTTCATCACTGACTTCAAACTTTGACATAGCAGAGCGTCCTAGTCGGGCCGCTGCGAGATACAGCGGCCCGTCCGGCGTTAAGCGGCCTTCGTAACGTGGCGCTGATAGTAGCCTGCGAAATCCACAGACAGGCCGCGATTAAGGGCAAGCTGCGTCACGCGGCGGACCTGTGCGCCATTGTCAACGCGACGGGCATCTTAACGCCACGCGCGCTTTCCTGTGCATAGCGCAGCAGATATCCGCTTTTGATCTTAAGGCGCTGACCCAAAACGGCCAACGCGCGCGTGCGGGCAACCCGGAGTTTGGCCAAGTCCATCTCTTTGCGTAGCTTTGTTGCCGCGCGATCAATGCGTGCGCGGCGTTTCGGTGAAAGGTTCTTCTCCAAATCGGAGAACCTGCGCCGCGTCATCTTACTTCAGCTCCACGCGAAGCGTCCGGCCGACGGCGACGGCCGCTCGCCGCAGCGTGATAAGCGTCACCGAGCCGTTGCGGGGATCAAGAAGACGATCAAGCTGCCTTCGGCTCGTTCCCATGCGCTCCGCCATCGCCGTCTTAGTGATACCTTGCTTCTTCATGGCATGAGCAAGTTGGTCGGCGATGATCTCTTTAAGCGCCGCGTCCTCCACCTCTTCCCGGATACCTTCCTCCGAGAGATAATCATCGAACGACGATCCGATCCGCCCTCTGGACTTCCTAGTCATAGGCAATCTCTTTCATTCGTTTTCTTGCCAAATCGAGGTCGGCTTGAGGCGTCTGCCGCGTTTTCTTGATAAAAGCATGCAGCAAAACCGCGTCCCCTTTGGCGATACAGAAGAACACCCGCGCGATGCGCCCGTGCTGCAATTCGCTTCTGACTTCCCATAGTCCTCGTCCCATCGCACGGCAGTACGGCATGCCGATCGGCCAGCCGAATTCCACTTTGGCGATGTCTTTTCCGACGACCTTTCGATCTTCGTCCGGCAAATCTTTTAGCCATGCCCGAACAGGTTCTGTGCCGGAAGGCGTTTCATAAAAACGCGCCTGAAGCTTCTTGGTGCGATCAATCATGACTGTGCCATTTTTGGCACGTCTCGTCAAGTCGCGAACGGCGGACCGAACACGCGTTATGTGGCTGCATGGTTGACTTCCTCTCCCGCACAAAACCGCGCCCAATCGTCCATCAGGGCGATGCGTTTTCGGAACAGGTCGCCACGCCGGTAAGCCGCTTCGACCTTGTTGTCGATCGTATGCGCTAGCGCCATTTCGGAAACCTCTGACGGATAGTCAGTGCATTCTGAAACCCAATCCTTGAAGGTAGAACGGAAGCCATGCGCCGTCAGGCCGGGATGGCCCATGCGGGCAAGAAGTTTCAGCATCGCCATGTTGCTTAAGGGTGCATCCAGTTTGCGGCCCGGAAACAGATAGCTCCCGCCCATTGCTTTCATCGACTCGGCCACGGCGAGCGCGGGCACCGTCAACGGCACGCGATGCTCCTGGCCGGCTTTCATGCGTTCCGGCGGGACGATCCAGACCTTGCCTTTGATCTCGTTGGGCGGGGTGCCGATCACCTCGCTCGTGCGCGCCACGGTCAGAATCAAGAACTCCAAGGCGCGCGCCGCTACACCCTCCTGAGCGCGCAGTTTCGCCATGAAAGAGGACATTTCGGCATAGGGCAGCGCAGGATGATGTTTGATGCGCTTCACCCGCGAGCGGGATGGGAGCAGCTTGTCCAGATGGCCATGCCAACGAGCGGGATTGTCGCCGGTGCGATAGCTGTGGACTTTGGCCCAATCCAGGATGGTTTCAATCCGCCCGCGCACACGCGAAGCCGTCTCGGCTTTCGTCGCCCAGATCGGCTCCAGAACCTTCATCACCTGCGCCGTGTCGATCTGATAGACCGGCTTGGCGCCAATGATGGGATAGACATAGGCCCCGAGCGAAGATGGCCATTGCGCGGCGTGCTTGTCGTTCTTCCAACCGGCTTTGTGCGAGGCGATGTAACGCTCCGCACACGCGCGAAAGGTCACGCCGCCTTTGCGGTCGATCTTTGCCTGTTCGCGCTTGGCCTTGCGCACTTCGATGGGATCGATCCCCTCCAGGTGCATCTTCCGATATTCGAGTGTCTTGATGCGTGCGTCCGCCAGGCTCACGAGCGCGACCGGCCCTAAACCCATTTCGCGGCGCTGGCCGTTGAGCTTGAAGCGATAAACCCAGGCACGCGAGTAGCGGCTTTTGCCGTCGCTTTTTATGTAGAGATAAAGACAACCGCCATCGCCATAAGAACCAGGTTTTGTAAGCTGTTGCACCTTCAATGCGGTGAGCTTGCCCATTGCTTTGCTCGTCCATCGTCCCGCCGTTTGTCCACCAAATGCGTTTCGCTTGGTGCGCGGTCGGATGAACTCTCCGCCCAACTCGCGGGCGTTTTTTCACCCGCCATTTGGTCCGCCACGTTCTGCCGAAACAGGGCAAGTTGGGACGAACCGCCGCGAATCAGCATCAAGCGAAATGCTTGGTGTCTCAAGGGATTAGGAGTCAGGGGCGAACAGCGGCGGATGCGAGTATGGCGGACAGGGTGAGATTCGAACTCACGAACCCCGTAAAGGGTCTCCGCATTTCGAGTGCGGTGCCATCAACCACTCGACCACCTGTCCGTGGGGCGGTGACTTAAAGAAGCCCGCCGCCGAAGGCAAGAATTGTCTCAAAGTTTCACCGGAAGGCCGCTCCGGCGGCGTTTTCCTTGCCGCCCCCATTTTCCCCCGCCTAGTCTTCCGGCCAACAAATCTTCCAGGGGGACATCATGCTCGACCGCCGCCAATTGCTTGCCTCCACCGCCGCCAGCGCCGCGGCCCTTGCGCTTCCGAAAACCGCATTCGCCGACACGGCCAATCCCGCCGCCGCGAAGCTCGACGGGCTGATGGATACGTTCTTCCAGGAGAATCTGCGCGAGAGCCCGGAGATGGCGACGATCCTGGGCCTCGACAAAGGCAAGAACGCGGACCTGAAGGGCAAGCTCTCCGATCAATCCGCCGCCGGTATCGCCGCGCACAAGACGCTGAACGAAAGCCAGCTCAACCGCCTGAAGGCGCTGGACGCGGGCGCGCTCACCGGCATGGACCGGGTGAACTACGACACGCTGGTCTATGTGGGCGACAGCCGCGCGCGCGTGGCGGCGTTCGATTTCGGCGGATCGGCGTTCGGGCCTTCGCCTTATGCGGTGAGCCAGCTTACCGGCGTCTATCAGCAGGTGCCGGACTTCCTCGACACCAAGCACCGCATCGAAACCGCGGCGGATGCGGATGCCTATATCTCGCGGCTCGAAGCCTTCGCCGTGCAACTTGACAACAACACCGAGCGGATGAAGCACGACAACGGGCTCGGCATCCAGCCGCCGGATTTCATTCTGGACCGCGCGCTGGAGCAGTTGACGGCGCTGCGCGTGGCGCCGGACACATCGCTGCTCGTCACCTCCATCGCGCGGCGCGCGAAGGAGAAGGGATTGGCGGACAGCTATGCGGCGAACGCGGCGAAGATCTATTCCGACAAGATCGCGCCCGCCCTCGACCGGCAGATCGCCGAAGCCCGAATCTTGCGCGCCAGCGCGACGCACGATGCGGGCGTGTGGAAGATCAAGGACGGCGATGCCTATTACGCCGCCGCCCTTCACTTCTCGACCACGACCAACATGTCCGCCGCCGAGATTCACAACATGGGCATCGAGCAGGGCAAGGAAATCTCCGCCCGCATCGACGGCATCCTGAAGAAGCAGGGGATGACGCAAGGCACGGTGGGCGAACGGGTGGCCGCGCTTTACAAGGACCCCAAGCAGATTTTTCCGAACACCGATGCGGGCAAGGCGCAAGCCATCGCCTTCTGCAACGGACGGCTGAACGCGATCAAGCCGAAGCTGCCGACGGTGTTCAACCGCATTCCGCCCTATACATTCGAAGTGCGCCGCGTGCCGGTGCAGACCGAAGCAGGCGCGGCATCGGCGTTCAGCCAGCAGCCTTCGCTGGATGGATCGCGGCCCGGCATCGTTTATATCAATCTACACGACACGGCGGAGTGGCCGCGCTTCACGCTGTCCAGCGTGATCTTCCATGAAGGCCTGCCGGGGCATCAGCTCGAAGGCGGGCTGGCGCTCTCCAACAAGAGCCTGCCGCTGATCCGCAAGACGATCGGCTTCTCGGGCTATGCCGAGGGCTGGGCGCTCTATGCCGAGCAGCTCGCGGACGAGATCGGCATGTATGAAGACGATCCGCTGAGCCAGATCGGCTATCTGAAGTTCCAGCTCTTCCGCGCCAATCGCTGCATCGCCGACACGGGCATTCACGCGATGAAATGGACGCGCGAGCAGGCCATCGCGCAATTCGTGGACAGCGAACGCGAAGCCCCCAGCTTCGCGGCGCGCGAGGTGGAACGCTATTGCGTGTCGCCGGGACAGGCCTGTTCCTACAAGATCGGGCACACCGTATGGCTGAACGCCCGCGAGCGCAGCAAGAAGGCGCTGGGCGCAAAATACTCGATCAAGGATTTCCACGATGCCGGCCTGAATTGCGGCCGCGTGCCGCTGGACGTGCTCGACAGCGTGATCGACCGCTACATCGCGACGGCGAAGGCTTAAGCGTTCGCCAGCCACGCGATGGTCATGCGCGCGTCCAGCGCGGGTTCGACAACCAGCGCCGCCGCGCGCATGTCGTCGTCCAGGCCAAAGGGCGGGTTGACGATCAGAAGTCCCGCCGCCGCGAGCGGCTCGCCGCGGCCGGGTTTGGCGGGGGGCGGCTTGATCGCGATGTCCATGCGCAGCAGCTTCTCGATGCCGTGATTGGCGATCTCGCCGCAGAACGCATTGGCGGCGGCTTCGGACTTGATCGGGAACCACAGCATGTAAACGCCGGTGGCGAAGCGGCGATGGGCAGCGATCAATGCCTGCGCCGCATGCGCGAATTCCTTGTCGTCCTCATAGGGGGGATCGATCAGCACAAGGCCGCGCCTTTCCGGCGGCGGCAGGAGCGCGAGCAATTCCTTATAGCCGTCTCCCTCAACAATACGCGCGCGGTCGTAGGGCCGGAGCGCATGGCGCAGTTCGGCGCTTTCTTCGGGGTGTTTCTCGATGGCGACGAGGCGATCCTGCGGGCGCAGCATCTTCATGGCCAGAAGCGGCGAGCCGGGATAGCGATCCGGCGCCACGCGCGCCAGCGCCAGATATTCGCCCAGCACGCCCTCGCCGCTCGCTTTCGCCAGCTTCGCGATGCCGCTTTCGTGTTCGCCCGTGCGCTTCGCCTCGCGGCTGGACAGATCGTAGAGCCCGCGGCCGCCATGGGTGTCGATCACCGCGAAGCCTTTGTCCTTCTTCTTCAGATGCGCGATGGCCGATACCAGCGCCAGATGCTTGGCGACATCGGCGAAATTTCCGGCATGGAAGGAATGGCGGTAGTTCACGGCGGCTGGAAGTTCTCCTGCGAGGCTTCCTGCCACGAACAGCATGGCGGCAACAATACGCGCCTCGAAAAACGAAGAGGCCGGGCGGGAACCCGGCCTCCTTGCGCCATCCCGCAGAGACTCAATGCGCGCTGCGGTAGATCTGCCGGCTGACGCGGTTTTCATGGCGGTTCAGCGCCGCCTGCTCGGCCAGCGTGAGGTGGCCACCATGGTGGTAAGCGTCCACGCGCTCGTGATAGCGGATCATGCGGTCGCGATAGTGCAGATTGGCCGCCTGGCGCGGCGTGATGCGCCCTTCGCGAAGCGCACGGTCAATGCGGTGGTCCTGATGCGCGAGGCGGTGATTCACTTCAACGCGGCGCGGATGATGATAGCCCCACGGGCTGGCATCCGCGGCGGCGATTCCGCCCACACCGAACGCCGCAAGCGCCACGGCGACAATCACGTTTTTCCGGAAACTCATGCTCGACTCCACTGTTACGGCAGCCACCGAGGCTGGACCGGTGAAGCGAGATTGCGCGCAGGGCCGTGAACTGCGCCTGAGACGGCGGTTCATATGAAGTTCACCTAGATGAACTTCCGGAAAGAGAGTGGTGCCCCAGGCCGGACTTGAACCAGCACGCCCGTAAGGGCGGTAGATTTTGAGTCTACTGCGTCTACCATTCCGCCACTGGGGCAGCGATAAGCAAAGCGAACGGCGGCCGGGAATATAGCGGCGCGCGGCGCAGGGTCAACAAAGGTGAGAAATGAAGCTCTACGACGAAAACATGCCCGCGCCGAACCCGCGCAAGGTGCGTATTTATCTCGCCGAGAAGGGTATCACCGTGCCCACCGAGCGGGTGCGCATGATGAAGCGCGAGCACAAGGCGCCGGAGTTCATGGCGAAGAACTCGCTGGGCCAGGTGCCGGTGCTGGAACTGGATGACGGGACGTATCTGTCGGAGTCCATCGCCATCTGCCGCTATTTCGAGGCGCTGCACCCGGAGCCACCGCTGTTCGGGCGCGATGCGCGCGAGCAGGCCTTCGTGGAGATGTGGATGCGCCGCGCGGAATTCCGGCTGTGGGGCCCGGCGGGGCAAGTGTGGATCAACGACGATCCGCGCACGGCGATGGTGAACCCCAACCAGTTTCCCGACTATGGCGCGCGCAACCGCAAGATCGTGGCGGGGGCGATGACATGGCTGGACGGCGAGCTGGCCGATGGGCGTGCGTGGCTCGCGGGCGAAAACTATTCGATGGCCGACATCGTGCTTCTGTGCGGCATCGATTTCGCGAAGTTCGTGAATATGGACATGCCGGAGGATGCGAAGCATCTGCGGGCGTGGCATGAACGGGTGAGCGCAAGGCCGAGCGCGAGGGCCTAGAAAATCCAAACACGATTGTCATGGCCCGCCGGAGTGCGGGCCACCCAGTTGAAATCTGTGCAGGTGCTGCAAATTAAAACGCGGCCCGGATTCTATCCGTCGAAAACAGCGCAAGCGTCACCTGGGTGGCCCGCACTCCGGCGGGCCATGACAACGGAGTTTGTTGCGAGCGCTTAGCCGTTATCCGTCGACGCGATGTGGTCCTTGTCGTCCTGCTGCCAGCGTTCGAATTTCAGGAAGTCGTAATAGCCGCAACGGTTCGTCGTGGGATATTTGCGACAGGTGGACGGACGCGCGTGATAGACGGTGCAGCGGCGTTCTTCCGTGTCGAAGAAGCGGCAGATGCGGCCGAAATGCGGATCGGCCTTGCGGCGCAGGGCGTATTCGGCTTCCGGGTCCTTATAGGTGAACTTCTTGCGCGCCTTGGCGAAGCTGAGGCCGAAATGATCGGCCAGACGCTGCACGTCCCGCTTGTTGATCTCGATCAGGGGGTAAGAGCAGCAATAGCCGGGGCATTTCGAGCAATCATACGACGCCATGAACACGCACTCTTTGAATCGAAGCGTGATGCTCTAGCCTATCGCGCGCCATAAAGCTGCAAAATTATCGGCCGCATCGGTCGGGCGTTTGACGCGGGGCAAGGCCGCAAGCGTCACATCGGGAAGGAAACGGGCCAGCGCGGCCTTTGTTTCCTCCATCGGCACGGCGCCATCCCCGCTGTCGTTTATGACAAGGGCTTTCACCACCAAACCCTTGCGCGACAGGCATTCCATCGCCGTCAGCGTATGGCTGATGGTGCCGAGATAGCTGCCGGTCACAACGATCAGGGGCAGATCGAGGGCTTTCATCCAGTCGAGCACCGTATGGGTCTCATCCAGCGGCACCATCACCCCGCCCACCCCTTCGATGAACAATGTGCCTTCGGATTGGGCGATGCGCTTTTTGCAAGTCGAGACGATGGCGTCGAAATCGAGGCTTTTGCCTTCGCGGGCGGCGGCCATGTCCGGCGAGAGCGGCGCGGCGAAGCGCCAGGGCGAAAGGCGGTCCAGCGATTCCGGCGTGACGGCTTCGTCCAAAGCACCGAGCAACACGCCGGGATCGGAAAGCGCCGCGGTGGCGATATCGAAGCCGCTCACGACAGGCTTGAAGGCATCGACCTCCTCTCCCGCGTTGCGCAGATGGCGGATGAGACCGGCGGTGACGAAGGTCTTGCCGATATCGGTGCCGGTGGCGGTGACGAAATAGGCGCTCATAGGATTCTTTCGCGGATCACAGAAGCCAAACGCGCGATCTCGGCTTCGGGATGCGCGGCGGTGAAGGCGAGGCGCAGGCGCGCGGTTCCCTTCGGCACCGTGGGCGGGCGGATGGCGGTGACGAGGAAGCCCTCGCGCTCCAGAAGCTGCTGGGCTTCCAGCGCGCGCATCTCGTCGTTCAGGATCACCGGCACGATGGGGCTTTGCGCCAGTGGCAGGTTCAGCGCGCGGGTGAAGGCTTGCGCGTTGGCGAGCGGACGGGCGGTGAGCGCGGCGTCGGATTCAATGATGTCGAGCGCGGCGATGGCGGCGGCGGCGCTGGCGGGCGGCAGGCCGGTGGAATAGACGAAGGTGCGCGCGCGCGTCTTGATGAGATCGATCACGGGCTGCGAGGCGCAAAGATAGCCGCCGTAAGAGCCGATGGCTTTGGACAGCGTGCCCATCTGCAGATCGACCGGCGCTTTTCTGCCGCTCGCGAACACCGAGCCGCGTCCATTCGCGACGACACCGAGGCCATGCGCGTCATCGCTCATCAACCAGGCATCATGCGCTTGCGCCAGCGCGCCAAGCGCGGCGAGCGGCGCGAGATCGCCGTCCATCGAGAACACGCCATCGGTGACGATGAGCGCGTGGCGATAATCTCCGCGACTCCGCGTGAGCAATTCTTCGGCATGGGTAAGATCGTTGTGGCGGAACGTCTGCACCTGCGCATGCGAAAGCTGTGAGCCGGCCCAGAGGCAGGAATGGGAGAGTTCGTCGATCAGAAGCAGATCGCCCTCGCCCACCAGAGTCGGAATGATCCCGGCATTGGCGAGATAGCCGGAGCCGAAGACGCAGGCGGCTTCCGTCTGCTTGAACCTGGCAAGGCGCGCTTCCAGCTCCGCGAACAAAGGATGGTTGCCGGTGATGAGCCGCGAGGCGCCCGCGCCCGCGCCATGCTTCTTGATGGCCGCGATGGCAGCGGCCTTAACCTTGGGGTGATGCGTGAGGTTCAGATAGTCGTTGCAGGAGAAGGACAGCAGCCGCCTTCCGTTGCGTTCGATCCAGACGCCATCCTCGCGGACGGAATCCACAAGCGAACGGCGTAAATGCGCGGTGTCCAGCGCCTCCAGCTTGGACGTGGCAAAACGGTCTAGTGCGTTCAACTTGCGCCTCCGGAGCGCCCGCTATAATGGCTTCATCGGCCCATATAAAGGTGATGCATGAACGCGCCCGCCAAGAACCTGCATGACGCTACGGTCCGGAACGACTGGACGCGCGAGGAGATCGCGGCGCTGTTCGATCTGCCGTTCACCGAGCTGGTGTTCCGCGCGGCGCAGGTGCATCGCCAGAATTTCGCCTCCGACGAGGTGCAGATCTCGACCCTACTCTCGATCAAGACCGGCGGCTGCCCGGAGGATTGCGGCTATTGCTCGCAGAGCGCGTCGCATGAAACCGGGCTGAAGGCCTCCAAGCTCATGGAAATCGAGAAGGTGCTCAGCGATGCGCGCGCGGCGAAGGCGGCGGGGGCGACGCGCTTCTGCATGGGGGCTGCGTGGCGCTCGCCCAAGGATCGCGATCTCGACAAGGTGTGCGAGATGGTCGAGGGCGTCAAAGCGATGGGCATGGAGACCTGCGTGACGCT